>CAVHGQ010000018.1:4522-5711 GCA_963635335.1 Candidatus Melainabacteria bacterium
TACCCCACCATGGTGGCGGTTTCCCGCAAGAGCTACATCGGCAAGGCCTACAAGATCGACGAGCCCAAGGAGCGCGACAGCGCTTCTGCCGCCGAGGCGCTTATGGCTTGCGAGCTTGGTGCTTCGGTGATCCGTACGCACAATGTGGCGCTCACCGCCGAATCGCTGAAGGAAAACCTGCGCCCGTACGCTTTCGTTGCGCTGGGCTGCAACCTTCCCCTGGTGGCCGACCCCGGCGAAGAGCTGGAGGGCAAGAAGGCCATGTTGAACCAGGCCATCGCCGATATGTGCATGTTGCCCGACACG
Organism: Candidatus Melainabacteria bacterium; assembly: GCA_963635335.1. Taxonomy (GTDB): domain Bacteria; phylum Actinomycetota; class Coriobacteriia; order Coriobacteriales; family Eggerthellaceae; genus Anaerotardibacter. The sequence goes on from CAVHGQ010000018.1 coordinate 4,829, forward strand.
CAGATCGCCGACATCTCCAGCTTCTACGAAAGCGAGCCGGCGTACGAGGAAGACCAGGACACGTTCGTGAACGCCGTGTGCATCCTGCGCACCGGCTTGCCGCCGCAAGAGCTGCTGCGCTGCCTGAACATCATCGAGAACCGTTTGGGTCGCGTGCGCGAGAAGAAGAACGGCCCGCGTACCTGCGATTTGGACATCCTGGACTATCAGGGCTACGTCTCCGAGCTGGAAGTGCTCACCCTGCCGCACCCGCGCCTTGCCGAGCGCGACTTCGTGGTGAAGCCCTTGCTGGAAATCGCGCCGAACCACGAGCTTGCCAACGGCACGGTGGTAAGCCTGGAAACGGTAACGGTGGGGAAGGCCTGGAAGTGCTAGAGGCACGCCCTGCGGCGCTTTCGCCTTTGGAAGTTGAGGCGTCCCCCTTCTGGGACGTGCATGCGTTCGGCTGTGTGCAAAGCACCAATGAAGTGGTGAAAACCGCTCTGCGTGAAGGGGCGGAAGAGGGCTTCTGTGCCACAGCGCTTCAGCAGAGCGGCGGCTACGGCCGCCAAGGCCGAACCTGGGTTAGCCCGCAAGGGGGCTTGTACACCTCGTTCGCCCTGCGCCCCAACCTTCCCGCAATGGAGCTGCCCACGCTCAGTCTGGTTGTCTCGCTTGCCTGCGCCGATGCGCTGGAGCAGGCTTGCCCGGGGCTGCATCCTCTTATCAAGTGGCCCAACGACGTGCTGTGCGAACAGGGCAAGCTTGTGGGCATTTCTCTGGAGGCGTTGGCCGGCGGGGTGTGCGTCGGCGTGGGGATGAACCTTTTCCAGCCGGAGTCTGCGCAGTCGATCTCCGGCAAGTACCGCCAGGCCTACGCGTTCGAAGGCGTGGCCGAGCCAGG
>CAVHGQ010000018.1:6450-14623 GCA_963635335.1 Candidatus Melainabacteria bacterium
ACCATCTTGCCGCCGATGAAGCCCAGGATCACGAAGGTGACGATACCGGCGTACTGGGTGATGATCTCGCTTACCAGCTGTCCCAGCAGGTAGCCCACAAGCGGCATAAGGAACTGGAACACGCCGAAGGCAATGGGCATGGATGCCTGGCGGATGCGGCTCAGTTTCGGGTAGGCGAAGGCGTTGGAGATGGTAACGGCGAACGCATCCATCGAAAGCGCCAGGCCCAGCATGATTATCTCGGGGATTCCCACAAAAGTCCTTTCTTCTACACAGCGCTCTATTTTCCTCTTTTTCCGGGCGCTCCGCTCGCTTATCGGGCATATCAGCTTTTAATTCAACAGAAGATGCGTTTTGTATAGAGGGAAGCCGGGCGCAGTCCCCTTGATGTCACACTTAAAAGCATTGCCGAAAGGCGTTATAGGACAAACCACGGAAAACAGCGCATCACGAAGGGGTAGCACACTATGAGCGAAGGTCTGCAGGGGCAGAAGGGCGCAGAGGAAACCGCCCGATTCCAGAAGGGGTCGCTTCGAGAGGCCAAGGGTTCGGGGAAGCTTGAGCCGCAGGGCGATTCGCGCACGGCGCGCATGGGTACCGATTCCATCCCGAAGCTCATTGCCGAGTTCGCCATTCCCGCCATCGTGGGCATGCTGGTGAACGGTGCCTACAACGTCATCGACTCCATCTTCCTTGGCCAGGCCATGGGCGAGATCGGCCTTTCGGTTGCCACGGCGGCCATGCCGCTCATGACCATCTTCATGGCGGTGGGCATGCTCATCGGCAACGGCGGCAATGCCCTTGCGGCACTGCGCCTGGGCGAAGGCAACCGCGATGCGGCCGAGAAGAGCCTGGGCAACACGGTGTGCTTGGGCATCATCATTGCGTTCATCGTGGCAATCGCTATCAGCATCCCACCCTGCATGGAAGCCTTGCTCGCCCTTTCCAGCGTCACGCCGGAAATCCACGACTACACCTACGGCTTCGTGCGCATCATCAGCTTGGGCGTGATCTTCCAGATCATCGGCCTGGGCGTGAACAACTTCATTCGCACGGCAGGTGCGCCCAACCGTGCGCTGCTTACCATGGTCATCGGTACGGTGGCCTGCGTGGCGCTGAACTTCCTGTTCGTCATCGTGCTGGGTTGGGGCGTGAACGGCAGCGCCTTGGCAACGGTGCTGGGCCAGGGCGTTTCCTGCCTTTCGGTCCTGTGGTACTTCACGCTTACCAAGGGCGTTGCGTTCAAGCTGTACGCGAAGAACCTGAAGCTGGAAGCTGAGGTGGTGGGCTTCATCTTCAGCCTGGGCGCCGCCAGCTTCATCATGCAGATGGCCATGTCGGTTATCAACTTCCTGGTGAACTACCTGTTGGTGCTCTATGGCGGCCAAAGCCCGCTGGGCCCGGAAAACGCGCTGGCGTCCATCGGCGTGGTGCAGCGCTGCGCCATGTTCTCGGTTCTGCCTCTCATCGGCACCGCGGTGGCCGTTCAGCCGCTGCTGGGTTACAACTACGGCGCTGGCTTCATCCCGCGCGTGCGCAAGACGCTGCTGTGCGGCATCGCCGCCGCAACGGGCATCGCCACCGTGATGTGGATCTTCGTCATGCTGCTTTCGGGTGACATCGTCAGCTTCTTCGGCATCCGCGACGACTCGCTGCGCGAGTTCACGGCCTTTGCGCTGAAGATCCAGCTGCTGGTATTGCCGCTGGTGGGCATGCAGATCGTCACCTCGAACTACTTCCAGGCAACCGGCCAGCCCATGAAGAGCATCATCCTGTCGCTCACGCGCCAGGTGCTGTTCCTTATCCCGCTCTACATCGTGCTGCCCATCGTGCTGCCGGTTCTGGTTCCCAGCCTGAACAGCCTGGACGCCCTGTACTTCGCGGTTCCGTTCGCCGACATCCTGGCAGTTGCCACCACGGGCGGCTTCCTGTTCTTCGAGCTGCGCCGTCTGGGCAAGCTGGAGCGCGGCGAGATCTCCGCCAAGTTTGGCAAGGCCACCAAGGGCTCCAAGAGCCCTGCCCCGGCGAAGGATCCCGAAGGCGAATAACCCCGGGTGAATGGGCGGGCCGATGGCTAGCTGGCCTGCAGGTTGACTGCTGGCAGCGGTGCTGCTCAGCGGCCTGGCGCCCCATATGGTACCGGCCATGCGGATACCCGAAGCCCCAAACCTGCGAAGACCACAAGCCAGCGACCGGCGCCTTCGCATATTAAGAAGCAACGAATTTTCAGGTGCCGTGGATTTACAGGCGCCGGCGCCGCGCTATACTCCCTTCGTTGCCGCACAGGGAATGCGGCAGATATACCGAATGGAAGGAAATCCCCATCATGTCGAAAGCAATGACGCAGCCCTCCGCTGCTCGTGCCCGTAGCGTCGCGTTCTGCGGTCTGTCCATCGCCCTTATGGCGGTTGCCGCTTGGGTCACGGTGCCCTTTGGCCCGGTGCCCTTCACCCTGCAGACCCTCGCTGTGATGTTTGTCCTGTTCGCCCTCCCACCGAAGCAGGCGCTTGCCGCCATCGGCGGTTACCTGGTGCTGGGTGCCATCGGCCTTCCGGTGTTCTCTTCCTTCAAGGGCGGCCTGGCTGCGCTTATGGGACCCACCGGCGGCTTCATCGTCGGCTTCTTCATCGCCGGCGCCGTTGCCCTTTGCGTTGATGCTCTGGTGAAGCGCACCCCGCTTTTCGCATCCGAGAAGGAAACCTCGTTCTTCGGCGCCCACATGGCCGCGGGCCGCTTGGCCCGCAACCTGGTTATGGGCGTTGTGTTCCTGGCTGTGCTCTACGTGTTCGGTTGGGCATGGCTCATGATCGCCGGCAACCTCAGCCCCGAAGCTGCATTCGCCGCTGCCGTTGCCCCGTTCGTTCTTATCGACGTGCTGAAGATGATCGCAGCCGTCCTGGTTGCCCAGGCCGTAAGCGCCGTAGTGAAGTAGCGAACCGCTCTAATTGCGCAACTACGCTGAAAGGCGGGTTGGATCTGTTTCCGGGTCCAACCCGCCTTTTTTGACGTTTGGAGTGCGTTGAGAGTGTGGGGCTCTTGCCGTCTATTGCTTCGGCGGGCTAGCTGCCGTGCGGCCATGCCCGGAAGCTGTAGCGCGCCTGCGGAATGTGCCGCTCGGTTCGGCCGTGCACTGCGGCCATGCGCCCGGAACGAGCTGTTGCCCGCCCGCGGCCTACATGGCGGGGAAGGCCATCACGAACACGGCGCCGCCCTCGGGGGCGTTGAATGCGGTAACGGTTCCGTCGAAGCTTTCCACGATCTCTTTCACGATGGCCAGACCCAGCCCGGCACCGCCGCTGTAGCGCGCGCGGGAGAAATCGCTGCGGAAGAAGCGCTTGAACAGCAGCGACGGGTCGTCTTTGATGCCGCAACCGTCGTCTTTCACGGCGGCAATGGCCTGCCCGTTCACGCCGGAGAGCATCACGGTAACGTGCCCGCCCTCGTCCACATGGCGGATGGCGTTGTCCACCAGGTTGATGAGCGCCTGCTTCAGGCGGTCGGCGTTGCCCAGGATGTCGGGCGCGGCGCCTTCGATGGCCAGGGTAACGTCCTTGTCCTGTGCCAAGGGCTCCAGCATGTCCACCACGTCTTGCGCCACGGCGCCGATGTCGATGCGCTTCAGCTCGGCCGCCGGCACGCCGTCCTTGGCGTGCTGCAGCGCAAGCAGGTTGTTGGTGAGCTTCTTCAGGCGCTCCGATTCGCTGAGGATGATCTCGCAGAAATGCTCGCGCGTGCTCTGCGGCATGTCGGGATCCAGCATCAGCTCGGCATTGCCGCTGATGGCGGTAAGGGGCGTGCGGAACTCGTGGGCCACATCGCTTACGAAGGAATCCTGCTGGGCCTGTATGCGGGAAAGCTCGGCCAGCTTCGCTTCGTAGGCGCAGTTCAGCTCGGCAAAGTCTTCTGAAAGGCGGTCGGCCTCGTACACGCTGCCCGTGGCCTCGAACGTGATGGACTTGTCGCCCTGGCGGTAGGCCTTCACCTTATGCACCAGCTCGGTAAGCGGCTGGGTCATGAAGTGGGCGATAAGCAGGCTCAGGAAATAGCACAGGCAGCAGATGGGCACGATATAGGCGACGATGAAGGGTGGGCACCCGAACACGAGCACAGCTGCGGCAGCGGTAAGGATAGACGCGAACAGCGCCAGCAGCGTGGTCAGAAACGAAATATGGGTGAACAGCCTCATTGAATCCCCTCGATGTGCGGCGCGGCAAGCCCGCAGTGGCTGCTACTTCTTGAAGCGGTAGCCGTACCCGCGAACCGTTTCGACCAGCTTCGGGTCGTAACCGGCTGCCTCTATCTTATCGCGCAGGCGCTTGATGTGGGTGTCCACCGTTTTGGTTTCGGTGATGAACTCCCAACCCCAGGCGTCGCGCAGCAGGTCTTCGCGCGAAACCACCTTGCCGGCGTTGCGCATAAGGCAGCACAGCAGCTCGAACTCGCGCGGGGTAAGGTCGATGGGGCCCTTGTCGCCCTTGGCAACGTGGGTGTCCTCGTTCAGGGTGATGCCGCTTGCCGTTACCTCGTTGGAGGGCGCAGCGGCTTCGGTTCCCTGGCTGCGGCGCAGCAGGGCACGGGTGCGGGCCAGAAGCTCGCGCACGCCGAAGGGCTTCGCCAGGTAGTCGTCGGCGCCAAGCTCGAGTCCCACTACCTTGTTCAGCTCGGTATCGCGGGCGGAAAGGAACAGGATGGGCGTACTCATCTTCGCACGGATGCGGCGGCACAGCTCGTAGCCGTCGATGCCGGGCAGCATGATGTCCAGGATGAACAGGTCGAAATGCTCGGACTCTATCTTCTGCAGCGCGTCTTCGCCATTGCCGGCAACCTCGGTTTGGTAGCCCTCTTTCTGCATGGCGTAGCTGACGAATTCGGTGATGGAAGGCTCGTCATCGACGATAAGGATGCGTGCGGGTTGGTTTTCCATGTGCTCCACCTTCCAGACATTAAGGGCATGTTGCGGTATGCGTTTCCGTGTGCATCCGATGGTATGGTAGCATTCGCTCGAAGCGCATATATCTGAAGGGATTGTCAGAAACATGTTACTTGCGATTGACGTGGGGAATACCCAAACGGTGCTGGGCGTCTACGACGGCGAGCACCTGGTTCATATGTGGCGCGTGGCCACCAATGTCGACCATACCTCAGACGAGTTGCGCATCAAGCTGCATGTGCTTTTGGGCGCGGAAGGCCTGGACGAAAAGGCCATCGACGGCGCCATCTTGGCATCGGTCGTTCCCGCGCTCACCCATAACTGGGAAAAGGTGTGCTTCCGCTCCTTCGGCGTTGAAGTGGTCGTGGTTTCCGCTGCCACCGTGGGGCACCTGGTGAACATGGACAAAGAGAAGTTCCGCGAGCTGGGCGCCGACCGCGTGGCCGATGCCGCTGCGGCGAAGAGCCTGTACGGTTCGCCGGTTATCGTGGTGGACTTCGGCACCGCCACCAACATCGAGATCATCGACAAGACGGGCACCTTCGTGGGCGGCATCATCGCCCCGGGCGTGGAATCTTCCATGCGCTCGCTGCTCTCCCGCGCGGCGCTGCTGCGATCCGTCGAACTGGAAGACCCGGGCACGGCCATCGGCACGAACACCGCCGACGCGCTGAAGGTGGGCGTGGTGTACGGCGAGGCCGCCCGTGTGGACGGCTTGGTGGACCGCGTGTTCGAGCAGCTGGGCTACGAGGCCACCGTGGTGGCAACGGGCGGGCTTGCCCACCGCATAGCGCCGGCATCCAAGCACATCACCGAAATCAACCTGGAACTTACCCTGCAGGGCCTGCGCATGATCTACGGTGAGATCACGAAGTAGAACGGCCTTAGCCGATAAGGAAAAGCCCCGAAGCACGAAGAGGAAGCGAGCAACAATATGTTGAGCGATATCGAGATTGCGCAGGCGGCGACGCCTGCCCCCATCGTGGAAATTGCCCAGAAGGCCGGCATCAAGGAAGACTACCTTGAGTGCTACGGCAAGACGAAGGCCAAGGTAGACTACAACCTGCTGCGAAACGAGCAGCACACCCCCGGCAAGCTGGTGCTGGTAACGGCCATCAACCCCACCGCTGCGGGCGAGGGCAAGACAACCACCACCGTTGGCCTGGGCGATGCGCTTTCCCATTTGGGCAAGAACGCCGTTATCGCCCTGCGCGAGCCTTCGCTGGGGCCGGTGTTCGGCATCAAGGGCGGCGCTGCCGGCGGCGGGTACGCCCAGGTAGTCCCCATGGAGGAAATCAACCTGCACTTCACGGGCGACTTCCACGCAATCGGCGCAGCCAACAACCTGCTTGCTGCGCTGCTGGACGCCCATATCCATAACGGCAACGAGCTGGGCATCGACGTGCGCCGCATCACCTGGAAGCGCGTGGTGGACATGAACGACCGCCAGCTGCGCAACATCGTGTGCGGCTTGGGCGGCAAGGCCAACGGCGTGCCGCGCGAAGACGGCTTCGACATCACCGTTGCCTCCGAGGTAATGGCCATCTTCTGCCTGGCAACCTCCATCACCGATTTGAAGGAGCGCCTGGGCCGTATCGTGGTGGGCTACACCCGCGACGACAAGCCCGTTACCGCGCACGACCTGCATGCCGAAGGCGCCATGGCGGCTTTACTGAAGGACGCCCTGAAGCCGAACCTGGTGCAGACCTTGGAAGGCACCCCGGCGTTCGTGCATGGCGGTCCCTTCGCCAACATCGCGCATGGCTGCAATTCCATCATGGCCACCAACATGGGTCTTGCCCTGGGCGACTACTGCGTGACGGAGGCCGGCTTCGGTGCCGACCTGGGCGCAGAGAAGTTCCTGGACATCAAGTGCCGCCTTGCCGGTCTGAAGCCCGATGCGGTCGTGGTGGTTGCCACGGTCCGCGCACTGAAGAACCACGGCGGCGTTGCCAAGGCCGATCTGAACGAGGAAAACCTCGAAGCCCTGGAAGCGGGCCTGCCCAACCTTCTGCAGCATGTGGAGAACATCACCAAGGTGTTCGGTCTGCCCTGCGTGGTTGCCATCAACGAGTTCCCCACCGATACCCAGGCGGAAATCGATCTAGTGCGCGCGAAGTGCCAGGAACTGGGTGTGAACGTTGCGCTTTCCCAGGTTTGGGCAAAGGGCGGCGAAGGCGGCGTTGAGCTGGCTGAAGAGGTGCTGCGCCTGTGCGAGCAGCCCAGCCAGCTGCAGTTCGCCTACGAAGACGAGGCCGGCCTTGCCCAGAAGATCGAGGCCATCGCCAAGCGCATCTACCGCGCCGACGGCGTCGATTTCACCCCGGCTGCCAAGAAGGAGATCAAGCAGCTGGAAGGCTTGGGCTTCGGTAGCATGCCCGTGTGCATGGCCAAGACCCAGTACAGCTTCTCGGACGACAAGGCGCTGTTGGGCGCACCGCGCGGCTTCCGCATCACGGTTCGCCAGGTGAAGGTTTCCGCGGGCGCCGGCTTCGTGGTTGCCCTTACCGGCAACGTCATGACCATGCCCGGCTTGGGCAAGAGCCCCGCGGCATTCAACATCGATGTGGACGAGACCGGTAAGATCTCTGGCTTGTTCTAACTGCTAACCTGTTCGAAAAACAAGGTTGCTACTATCGGGCTGGCGTGTCTGCGCCAGCCCGTGTTTTCCCGAGCGCAAGGAGCCGCATTGAGCGAACTTACTTTCATAGACGAGGTTTCCGCCGGAACCCCCACGCCTGGTGGCGGTGCCGCCGCAGCCTACGTGGGCGCGCTCGGCTCTGCCTTGAACTCCATGGTGGGCAACCTCACCGTGGGCAAGAAGAGCTATGCCGATGTGGAAGATGACGTGAAGGCCTGCCTGGTGCAGCTCGAGGAAGTGCGCGCCCAGCTCATCGAGCTCATGGATCGCGACGCCCAGGCGTTCGCCCCGCTGGCGGCCTCGTTCAAGATGCCCCGTGGAACCGAAGAGGAAAAGGAAGCGCGCCGTGTTGCCATGCAGACGGCCCTTATCGACGCCATCGAAGTGCCGCTTGCCATCGTGAAGGCGTGCGCACGCGTTATCGAGTTGTCCGACTTCATGGCGCACCACGGCTCGAAGATGGCGCTTTCCGATGTTGCCACGGGCGTTTCCTTTGCGAAGGGCGCACTGAAGGGTGCCGCTCTGAACATATTCGTGAATGCGAAAATGCTCGAGGATCGCGCCCGTGCGAAGCGCTACACTGACGAAGCGGAGTGCCTCAT
>CAVHGQ010000019.1:0-14415 GCA_963635335.1 Candidatus Melainabacteria bacterium
GATTCGAACCCCCGACGTACTGATTCGTAGTCAGTCCCTCTATCCAGCTGAGGTAACGGCGCGTTTTCAGCAGGGATTAGTATCCTCGTTTGCCCGATCCAAGTCAACATTTTTCTTCAAATATGAAGGGAATATGTCGCTGACGGCGCAGGCACCGATCCAAAACCGGGGAAACGCCTGGTAAACGACAAATCAGAATTTTTAAACGGTACCTGTTAAAAAGTCCTTGTATTTCCAACAGGTACCGTTTAATCTTAAGCCAGTCAAAAACAACCGGTACCGTTAGAAAACCAACCGGAACAAAAGGCGCTGGGCCCTTCCGCTTCGGCAGAAGCCGCTCCGAAAGCCCGCCCTACCAGAAGGAGGCCAACACCATGGCAACCGAGGAATCGGTATTCGAGAAATACCTACTGCTGCAAACGCTTCTTATGCAGACCAACGGACATGGCGGCAGGCCGGGGCGCGCATCGAACCCCCTGGCGAACAAGAGCAAGGGGCAAGGGCGCGTGCTGGCGCTGCTGAAGCTGAAAGACGGCGTAAGCACCAAAGAGCTGGCAGCCATCCTTGGGCTTCGCGTTTCCTCGCTCAACGAAACGCTCGCCAAGATGGAGAAAACAGGCCTGGTGGAGCGCCGCCCTTCCGAGGCCGACAAGCGCGTGATGCTGGCGTTCCTTACCGAAAAGGGCAAAAACCAACAGCAAGACGACCAGCCGAACAACCCCGAAGCGTTCGTGTTCAAGGGCTTTTCCGAAGAAGAGCTTGATGCCTTTGAGGCCTTCCTCGACCGCATGATCGCCAACATCGAAGAGGAGCTTGGCCCGGAAACCGTTGCCGCGATGAAAGAGGCAATGAGACAGCGCGAGGAAATGATGCAGAAGTTCATGGAAGAAGGCGGATTCGAGGGCGAGCGCCCTGGCGGGTTCGAGGGTTTCCCCGGCTTCGGCGCCGGCGCGCGCTTCGGCGGCTTCCCGGGCTTTGGCGGCCCTAACGGCTTCGGCCCCTTCGGCAACCGCTAAAGCAAAAGCGCAACCTTGCTAGCGGCCAGGCCTGAACCTGGCCGCAACCACAGCAACAAGAAAACAAACCCCGCTAAGGGCTTAGGCACGTGCGCCCTTCAGCGTTCTCAAAACCCGCAAGCCCAGGGCTTAGCTTCGTGCGCCCAAATTCGAAAGGAACCCCAATGGAAGAATCATCTTACTGGCTAGAGAAAGCGCCCGTGTTCAAGGCAATCAAGCACATGGCGCTGCCCATGATCTTCGGCATGGCCATCAGCACCATCTACAATTTCACCGACACCCTGTTCATTGGCCTGCTGGGCGACACGTCCGCCCTGGCCGCGCCTTCTCTGTGCATGCCGTTCCTGGCGGTGGTCATGGCCTTGGCCGACCTGTTCGGGGTGGGCGCCGCGACGGCCATCTCGCGCAAGCTGGGCAGCCACAACGCGAAGGGTGCGCGCAGCCTTAGCTCGTTCGCATTCTGGGCAACCTTGGCGCTGAGCGTGGCAGTGGCCGCCGCATCCCTGGCGCTTATCGACCCGCTCCTTACCCTGCTGGGGGCAACGGGCGGAGCCCGCGAAGCCACGCAAACGTACCTGCAGATAAGCGCCGCCGCAGTGCCCGCAAGCATGCTGAACCTTTCGTTGTGCCAGGTGGTGCGCGCGAAAGCCGACTCGAAATCGGCCATGTACGGCATGCTGGGAAGCTCCCTTCTGAACATCGTGCTCGACCCGCTGTTCATGTTCGGCCTGGGCACGGGCATTACCGGCGCCGCCGTCGCAACCGCCATCGCAAACGCCGCAGCCGCCCTGTTCTACCTGGCCGTTATCGCCCGCAGCAGTGAGTTTTCGCTCAGCCCGCGCCATGCCCTTATCAGCGCACTTCAGCTGGCCGAGGTGCTGAAAATCGGTTCCGCCGCCATGCTCATGGCGCTTCTTATGGCGGTTTCCAGCCTGGCCTTCAATACCTGCGCCATGGCGTACGGCGAGGAAGTGGTTGCGGGCTTCGGCATCTCGCAGAGCGTCGTGCAGCTGGTGGAGCTGGTTGCCATGGGTCTCTACGAAGGCGTGGTGCCCCTTATCGCGGCGTCGTACGGCGCGAAGAACCTCGAGCGCGCATCCGAGATAGTCAGGAAAACGGCGCTGTGCCTGGCGGTGTTCTGCCTGGTGGTGGGCGGCGCCCTCTTCCTGTTCCGCGCAAGAATCGTTTCCCTGTTCACCGCAGACGCGACGGTGGCTACCGTGGCCGCCGCCATCCTTGCCGCCCAGCTCCTTGCCTGCGCGTTCGCTTCCGCATCGGGGCTTATCAGCGGCATCTTCCAGGCAGAGGGAAAGGGCATTGCGGCGAACGTGGTCTGCGTCGTGCGCGGCGGCGCGATGATCCCCTGCATCTTCGCAGGCAGCGCCCTGTTCGGGCTGGACGGCATCGTGTGGGCTTTGCTTGCCGCCGAGGTTCTTTCCTTCCTGGTGTGCCTCGGCGTTTACGCCGCGACTCGCATCAGGCGGGCAACGCGCAAGGCTTCCGGCGTGCAGGCCGCCTCGTAGAACCCGAACCCCGTTTTTTACTTTCTTTTCACTTCCCCGGCGCGCACATGATGCGGGCATCCCTTACAATCGGATGTGCTTTGAGCCCAAGGCTTTCCTTGCTGCGCCCAAAGCCCGCGCCCGCATTGTGTGCGGCGCCTATCTGCACCATTAGGAAAGGACATTACTTGAAGGTTCGAAAATCGAAACCTCACAGTAATTAGCCTTCGACCCCGCAGCGCTTGCGCATCATGTGGCGGTCGAGGGACGACTGCGACATGAACGGATTGCGCCCGCCGGCGCTTGTCTTGCGTCGAGCAGCCCCGCTGCCCGCAAAACAAGGCTGACAGCGCAGTTCACCAAGGGGGAATTGCATGCTCTACCTATCTCAGATGCTCGGCGAGCCCGTCGTCGATGCCAACGGCGAGAAGATCGGCTCCATTTCCGACCTCGCCATCCAAACCGGCGAAGTGTTTCCGCGCATCACCAGCCTGGCCTTTCGCGGCCCCGGCAAAACGCCATTCATGATCTCGTGGCGCAAGTACGTGGACAGCTTCAGCGAGGAAGAGGGCATCCGCCTGAAGGTGGACCGCACCGCCATCCGCTTCAGCTACCTGCAGCCCGCCGAGGTCCTTCTTGCGCGCGACCTTTTGGACCGCCAGATTGTGGACACGCAGGGCATGAAGGTCGTGCGCGTAAACGACCTGAAGCTTTCCGAATCGGGCACGCAGCTGCGCCTGCTGGGCGCCGAAGTGGGCATGCGCGGCATCCTGCGCGGGCTGGCCCCTTGGGTGGAAAAGGCCGCGTGCGGCATTGCCAAGGCCTTCGGCAAGAGCATCCCCGAGCGCCTTATCGCCTGGAACTACATGGAGCTGCTGGATCGCGACCTTTCGAAGGTACAGCTCTCCGTTTCGCATACCCGCCTGGAAGAACTGCACCCCGCCGACGTGGCCGACATTCTGGAGCAGCTTGACCCGAAGCAGCGCGCCAACGTGTTCCAGCACTTGGACGATGCGCAGGCCGGCGACGCCATCTCCGAAATGGAAGACGAGTTCCAGGCCGACATCATCGAGGGCTTGGACGAGAACCGCGCTTCGCGCCTTCTGCAGGACATGGACCCGGACGACGCCGCCGACATCGTGGGCGACCTGCCCTACGAGAAGGCCGAAACCCTGTTGCGCCTGATGGGCGTGGAAGACGCAGCGGAAATCCGCAAGCTTCTGGGCTACAAGGAAGACACTGCCGGCGGCCTGATGACCACCCAGTACGTGGCCATGCACACCACCGACACCGTGCAGGAAACCACCGAGGTGCTGCGCGGCCTGGACGAAGACCACCCCACCATCAACTACGTGTACGTGCTGGACGAGTACGACAAGCTGGTGGGCGTGCTCTCGCTGCGCACCCTGGTGCTGGCCAAGGACGACACCCCGCTTTCCGACATCATGTTCGACGAGCTGATCACCTCGCTGCCGGAAGAATCGGAGGACGAGGTTGCCGCCGACATCTCCAAGTACGACCTGATGGCCATGCCTGTGGTGAACGAGCAGGGCCAGATGCTGGGCATCGTCACCGTAGACGACGCCATGGAGGTTATCGAGGACAACGTGGAAGAGAACCGCACGCGCTGGGCCTGGGGGCAGTTCGCCATCATGCTGGCCGTGTTCGTTATCCTGCTCATCCCCTACACGTTCGCAATCCTGCACTTCTTCGGCAATAACTAGGATCGAGGCTTCCCTATGACGTTAAAGGACAGCAACCTGCAGGCCAAGGCCGCGGGCACCGCTTCCTCTACCGACCTGGCTGCAAAACCCGACGATCAGAACGAGGATGGGAAGAAGCAGCGCTCCAAGGCATTCCTGGTGCTGGCGGCCATGGGGCCGGGCATCGTAACCGCCATGGCAGGCAACGACGCCGGCGGCATTTCCACCTATTCCACGGTGGGCGCGAAGTTCGGCTACATGACGCTGTGGATCATCCCCATCATGTGCATCCTGCTCATCGTGGTGCAGACCACCGCAACGCGCATGGGCGCCGTTACCGGCAAGGGCTTTTCGGCGCTTATCCGCGAAAGCTTCGGCATCCGCCTTACCGCGCTTGCCATGTTGGCGCTGCTCATCGGCAACGTGGCCACCACGTTCTCGGAATTCGCCGGCGTGGCATCGGGCATGGAAATGTTCGGCGTGCCGCGCTGGATATCGGTCCCCGTGGCGGCGGCGGCCGTGTGGGGGCTCATCATCGGCGGCAGCTACAAGCGCGTGCAGAACATATTCCTGGCGCTTTCCTGCGTGTTCGCCACCTACATCGTGGCTGCCATCTTGGCGCAGCCGAACTGGGACGACACCCTGCTGGCAACGGTAACGCCGGCAGCCAGCACCGACGTGAGCTTCCTTTCGCTCACCGTTGCCATGGTGGGCACCACCATCGCGCCGTGGATGATGTTCTTCGCCCAGAGCAACGTGGTGGAAAAGGGCGTGCGCGTACGCGACATGCCCTACCAGCGCATCGATGCGGTAACGGGCGCCGTGGTGGGCTGTATCGTTGCCTGGTTCATCATCGTAACCACCGGCACCGTGCTGTACCCGCAGGGCATCGAGGTGGAAAGCGCCGAAGCCGCCGCTGCCGCGCTGGAGCCCTTCGCCGGCGAGTACGCGAAGGCCCTGTTCGCCATCGGCCTGGTGGCGGCAAGCTTGCTGGCGGCCTGCGTGCTGCCGCTTACCACCTCGTTCGTTATCTGCGAGGCATTCGGCTGGGAGGCCGGCGTTTCGTTCAGCTGGAAGGAAGCGCCCCTGTTCAAGGGCATCTTCACCTTCGTCATCGTGGTTTCGGCCGTGGTGATCCTTATCCCGGGGCTGAACCTGATGGGCATCATGCTCACCGCGCAGTTCGTCAACGGCGTTATCCTGCCGGTGCTGCTGGTGTTCATGGCCATCATCGCCTGCGACAAGCACGTTATGGGCAAGTACGTTTCAGGCAAGGTATCGCGCGCGCTACTGTGCCTCACCATCGTGGTGGTGGGCATCCTTTCGGTGATCTGCCTGGTTATGCAGGTACTGGGGATCGGTTAGCCCGAGACCGCGGCGGAGCCATGGGCCCGCCCCTGGTGGGGCGAAGCCGAAACGGCAGCGCACTGGTTGCAGCCGCCCCTCCGGCTCGCCGCCAAGGCAGAGCCGCAGTCGCAGCCGGCAACCCGGCCTAACGGTTAGCCAACGGCCAGGTGGTGCTTCGCCACTGCCTTTTCCAGGCGGGCGCAGGCCTCTTCGATGATGGTCTTGGGGCTTGCCAGGTTCAAGCGGATGAAGCCCGAGCCCTCTTCGCCGAACATGGGGCCCAAATCCAGCCAGAGCTTCGCGTCCTCTTCCACCAGCTTCTTGATGCCCGCATCGTCTAGGCCAAGCCCGCGGCAGTCCAGCCAGGGCAGGTACGTGCTTTCCAGCGGAACAAGGCGCACGCCGGCCATCCGCTCCACGGCGGCCTCCAGCACGTGGTAGTTCCCGTCCAGCACTTCCTTCAGCTGGTCGAGCCATTCGCCGCCCTGCTCGTAGCATGCCTGAGCAGCCACAACGCCGAACACGCTGGGCTCGTCATAACCCGTGCGGTCGCAGGCGCGCCTGAAGGCAGCACGCAAGTCGCGGTTCGGGATGAAGATATTCGAAAGCTGCATCCCCGCCAAGTTGAAGGTCTTGCTGGGCGCCGTGCAGATAACGGCGTGCTGGGCGTACTCTTCCCCGAGCGAGGCATAGGGCACATGCGTGTGGCCCGCGCGGGCGAAATCGGCGTGGATCTCGTCTGAGACCACCAGCACGTTATGGCGCAGGCAGATGTCGCCGATCTTCCGCAGCTCTTCCTCGGTCCAGGCGCGGCCAACGGGGTTGTGAGGGTTGCACAGGATGAACATCTTCGCCCCGGTCTTCTGCAGCTGCTGCTCGAAGCCCTCGTAATCCATGGTGTAGCGACCGTCTTCGTAGCGCAGCGGGCTGGTTGCCATCTTGCGGCCGTTGTCCTGGATCATCAGGCGGAACGGATAGTACACCGGCGGCTGGATGATAACCTGGTCGCCCGGTTGGGTGTAGGCGTTCACGGCCGTTGCCAGAGCGAACACCACGCCCGGGGTAAGCACGAACCACGAGCGTTCCGGGCGCCAGCCGTGACGGCCCTCGAACCAGTTCTGCACGGCTTCGTAATAGGGCTCGGTGGCCATCGTGTAGCCGTACACGCCCTGCTGCACGCGCTGGGCTAGCGCCTCGATTGCGGCCGGCGCGGTTTTGAAGTCCATGTCGGCAACCCATAGGGGCAGCTCATCGGCCGCATGGTTGCGTTTGGACCAGGCGTCCCACTTTATGCATCCGCTGTTGCGGCGGTCGATGATGGTCTCGAAATCGTATTTCGTCATCCTTGCACCCTCTTCGGTACGGTTCGTTCGCGCTATTGCTATAAGCCCACTAGGCAAGCGCCTGTTCCAGGTCGGCCAGCAGGTCTTCCACATCCTCGATGCCCACCGAAAGGCGAAGAAGGCGATCGTCGATGCCCAGCTCGTCCAGCATGGCCTTGGGGATGGATCCGTGCGTTTGCACCAACGGGTAGGTTATCAGACTTTCGGTGCCGCCCAGGCTTTCGGCGAACAGGATAAGCTTCGTGCGCTCAAGCGCCGCAAGGGCGCGCTGGCGCGTATCCACCTTGAAGGAGATCATCGCGCCGAACCCTGTGGACTGGCGCCGCGAAAGCTCGTAGCCGGGATGGTCCGGGCAGCCCACGTAATGCACCTCGGTAACGTGGGGGTTCGCCTTGAGCGCTTCGGCAATCCGCTTCGCGTTCGCTTCCTGCTGGCGCAGGCGAACCCCCAGCGTTTTAAGGCTGCGCAGCATCATCCAGCTGTCGAACGGGCTGAGCTGGTTGCCCTCGCTCATGGCAGCGTTGAACAGCGTTTCCAGAAGGCTCTCGTCGCGCAGCACCAGGAAGCCGGAAAGCACGTCGTTGTGGCCGCACAGGTACTTCGTGCCGCTGTACACCGTTATGTCGGCGCCCAGCTCCAGGGGCTTCTGGAAATACATGGTTAAAAACGTGTTGTCCACCGCCAACACGGCGCCGTGGCTGTGGGCAAGCTGCGCCAGCGCCGCGATGTCGGCAACCTTCATGGTGGGGTTGGTGGGCGTTTCCAAGAACACCAGCTTCGTGTTGGGGCGGAATGCGGCTTCGGCCTTCTCCAAACTAGTAAGGTCCACGTAGCTGAACTCGATGCCGTACTGCGTGTATATATTGCTGAACAGGCGGTACGTTCCGCCGTACAGGTCGTTGCTTACCAGCACGTGGTCGCCCGAGCGCACCACCTTCAGCAAGGTGGTGATGGCCGCCATGCCGCTGGAAAACGCCAGGGCTTTCTTGCCGCCTTCCAGAAGCGCGATGGTGTTCTCCAGCTCCAAGCGCGTGGGGTTGCCACAGCGCGAATAGCAGTAGCCGGTGGATTCGCCCCAGGCGGGGTGCGCGAACGTGGCGGACTGGTACAGCGGGAAGCTGATGGAGCCCGTTTTCTTGTCGATGCCCTCGTACCCGCGCACCGCAATGGAATCGGCGTGCCAACCGGCGTGCTTTCCAGGGTCGATGCCCATCAAGCCTTCGATCTCGCTGGCCATGACCTCGAAGCTGGAATCGTTCATGCGGGCGCCCTTTCTGCTAAAACGCGGGCGAAGTGCCCGCCGGTCGGTGTTCTCCGAGTGGGTAGTGTAGCGCCAGAACCCGCGCCGGCCGCTATACGCATTGCTTAACACCCGTTATCAGACGCTGCTGAACTGCGGAAATGCCAAGTGCGACACAGGGAAGACCGCCGCGATGCCCAGCTTCCCGCATGGCCATCCGCGCGGGTGCGGCAACCGACCTGCCGATTCGCGCATTCCCCGCTGTACCGAACGCAGCGCGCAACCACCCACGTGTCAGTTCCCCAATCAGCCATATCCGAGCCCCAGCGGCGCCGCAACCCGCCGCCCACGCGCTGCCAGCGCACTTATCGCACTCGAAACATTCCCCGGCCTGCGCCTGGCATATAATCGGCACAGCTCAAAACCGCGCATAACGCACCGCAGGCAATGCGCCCGGGCTGGCCGCGCCCCGCTGCCGAACCTGGCCGCCTTGCCTGCGCCGCGCTTGCTGCGCGCCGAACAGACAAGGAGATGCCATGGAGGGCTTCGAGCTTATTTCCACTGGCGCCTGGTCCATCTTGCCGCCGCTTCTGGCGCTTGGCCTGGCGCTTCTAACCAAGGAGGTGTATTCCTCCCTGCTGGTTGGCGTGTTCAGCGGCCTTGTTATCTACGAGTTCTCGCTGAACGGTGCCGGCATCGACCAGCTTGTCGCCGCGTTCTGTGACATCCCGCAGATCATGGCCGAGCAGATTGCCTCGAACGGCGCGCTCATCCTGTTCCTTGCGCTGCTGGGCGCGCTGGTGGTGCTCATCGCCATCGCCGGCGGCTCGCGCGCGTACGCCGAATGGGCGGCCAAGCACATCAAGAACGCCCGCATGGCCGCCTTCATGACCGCCGTCTTGGGCTTGGTCATGTTCATCGACGACTACTTCAACTGCCTTACCGTAGGTGCGGTCATGCGCCCCATAACCGACAAGTTCCGCATGAGCCACGAGAAGCTGGCATGGATCATCGACTCCTCCGCAGCGCCGGTGTGCATCATCGCGCCGGTTTCCTCGTGGGCGGTTGCCGTAGGCGGTTACCTGGGCGATGACGGCTTCAACACCTTCGTGGCATCCATCCCCTACAACCTGTATGCCCTGATCACCATTGTGTTCGTGTTCGCCATGTGCATCTACGGCAAAGACTTCTTCAGCATGGGCAAGGCCCAGCGCGACTGCGAAGAGCATTCCTACAGCGACATCCTGGGCAGCTCTTCCGCCCTTGCCAGCGTTTCCGGCGCGGGCGTTCCTTCCAATCCCGACGCGGTGGAAACCGTGGTAACCGAGCAGTCCGACCTGGAGGGCGCCACCAAGGCCGAAGAGCAGTTCAAGGGCCTGCCGGTTTCGCAGAACGGCAAGGTGTACGACCTCATCGTTCCCATCCTGGTGCTTATCGTGTTCGCCATCTTGGGCATGCTCTACGCCGGCGGCTACTTCGAGGGCGCCGACTTCGCAACGGCAATCGGTGAAGATCCCATCACCGGCCTGTGCATCGGCGCTGTGGTGGCCTTGGTGGTTTCCGCCTGCATGTACCTGCCCCGCAAGCTCACCACGCTTATGGGCTACACCGAGGGCGTTTCCGAAGGCGTTCGCTCCATGGTGGGCGCCATCATGATCCTGGTGCTGGCCTGGAGTCTGGGTGGCTGCTGCCGCTACATGCTGGGCACGGGCGAATTCGTTTCCAGCTTCCTTACCAGCACGGGCTTCGCGCTTCAGCTGCTGCCGGCCATCATCTTCGTGGTGGCAGGCTTCATCGGCTTCGCCATGGGCACTTCCTGGGGCACCATCGCCCTTATCCTGCCCATCGTGCTGGGCGTGTTCCCCGAAGGCGACCCGCTGTTCCTTATCACCATCGGCGCCACCCTGGCGGGCGCGGTGTACGGCGACCACGTTTCGCCCATCTCCGACACCACCATCCTTTCCTCGGCCGGCGCGGAATGTAACCACCTGCGCCACGTGGCCACGCAGCTGCCCTACGCAACCATGGTTGCCGCGGTATGCCTGATCGGCTACCTGGTGGCAGGCTTCACCGCCAGCCCCTGGCCTTCGCTGGTGGGCGGCGCAGTGGTGATCTTGGCCATCGTTGCCGCAACGCGCGTATTCGCCGGCAAGAAGACCGCTTAGCCGGAAACCACAACATAGCTAACAAAAGAAAGGCTCCCTCGGGAGCCTTTCTTGTTTTGATCTCGAAGGGCTTTTCCCTTCGTTCTGTTCAAAAGAAGCGCTTAGCGCTCTTCGATGGGCTTGTAGGTGCGGGGCTGCACCGAGGTCTTGTACGCGGGGCGGATGATGCGCTTGCCGCTTACCAGTTCCTCGAAGCGATGCGCTGCCCAGCCGGCCATGCGCGAGCAGGCGAACAGCGGCGTGATGAGGTCTTGCGGGATGCCCATCATGGAGTACACGAAGCCGGAGTACATGTCCACGTTCGCGCACATCTCCTTCTTGGTGCCCTTCTCGCGCTCGATGACCTCGGGGCTCAGGCGCTCGATGAGCTTCAGCAGGTTCAGCTCGGCCTCGAATTCCGTGCCCGCGGCCAAGTCGGTGGCGAACTTCTTGCAGATAACCGCGCGGGGGTCGGAAAGCGTGTACACCGCGTGGCCCATGCCGTAGATAAGGCCGGTGCGGTCGTAGGCCTGCTTGTTCACGATCTTCGCGATGTAGGAGGCCACCTCGTCTTCGTCTTCCCAGTTGGAGACGTTTTCCTTGATCTCCTTCTGCATGGCAAGCACCTGATGGTTCGCACCGCCATGCTTGCTGCCCTTCAGCGAACCGATGGCCGCAGCATACGCCGCGTACGGGTCGGTGTCGG
Organism: Candidatus Melainabacteria bacterium; assembly: GCA_963635335.1. Lineage (GTDB taxonomy): Bacteria > Actinomycetota > Coriobacteriia > Coriobacteriales > Eggerthellaceae > Anaerotardibacter. Next base: position 11,002 of record CAVHGQ010000019.1, read on the forward strand.
CGGAGGAAAGCACACGGCAGGTGAACGTGGAGTTGTTGCCGCCGCCGTGCTCTGCGTGCAGGCACATCATGATGTCCAGCATGCGCGCTTCCTCGGGCGTGAACTCGCGGTTCGGGCGCAGCATGGAAAGGATGGTTTCCGAAGTGGACTGCCCGGGCACGAAGCGGTGCATGATCATGCTCTCGTTGTAGAAGGCCGCGCGCTTGGCGTAATAGGCCAGCACCATGATGCGGGGCAGGCGGGAAAGCAGCGAGACCGCAGTGGTGATCTCGTGCTCGAAGGAGCGGTCTTCGGCGCGCTCGTCGTCGGCGTACAGCATCAGAACAGAGCGCTGCAGCAGATTCATGATGTTGCGCGAAGGCGTGCTCATGATCTTCGAGGCGGTGAAGCCGTCGGGCAGGCTGCGGTAGGAATCCAGCACTTCCACGAACTTGTCCAGCTGGGCTTGCGTGGGCAGGTCGCCCATGAGCAGCAGGTAGGCAACCTCTTCGAAGCGGCGGCGCTTGTCGGCGTTGCCATCGAGCAGGTCGTAGATGCTGTAGCCGCGGAAAGTGAGCTTGCCCTCGTCGGGGATCTTGTCGCCCTCGCTCATCAGGTAGCCATGGACGTTGGAGATGTTGGTAACGCCCGCGATAACGCCCGAGCCGTCGGAATTGCGCAGGCCGCGCTTCACGGGGTAGCGCTCGTAGAGCTCGGGGTCGATGGAGTTGACTTTGGTGATGTTGTCGTACAGGGAAAGCTCGTGATTTTCCATAATGGATTCCTCTCAACTGCGAAATCCCATTCTATACCGAACTAAAGTGATGGAGTGCCGCCAGCCGAAACCGTAAACGATTCGAAACAACGGGCGGCTTCCCGGGTGGCCTTCGCGGCAGCCTCCATGATGGCTTTCCGAGCGGTCTCCCGGGCAACCTTCGCGGCAGCTTTCCCGCCGGCGCGCTGGGCGCCCAACCCGCGGTTTCCACCGTTGATTGACAATCGCAATACCACGGCCGTTATCTCGTAAAACGCAATGATAAACTCTACTCATATGCTATTTACACTCTTTAAGGCATGAACCCGAACCCGCTTGCTGCGTCCGCGCGGCCAAAGCGGGCCTCATATAAACCGAAGGAGAACGCCTCCATGACCGTCAACATCACCGGAACCACCCGCCTGTGCGCCCTGTTCGGCGACCCCATCCATCACAGCAAGTCGCCCGCCATGCACAACCTGGCGTTCGAGCGCGCCGGGCTCGACTACGCGTACATGGCGTTCACTGTTTCGGCCGACGACATGCCGAAGGCCATCGATGCCATCCGCTTCCTGGACGCGCGCGGCTGCAACCTGACCATGCCCCACAAGATCGCCGTGATCCCCCACCTGGACAAGATCGACCCCGCCGCCAGCATCATCGGCGCGGTGAACACCGTGGTGAACGACAACGGCGTGCTCACCGGCTACAACACCGACGGCTACGGCTTCATGACCGCGTTCGCCGACGCCGGCGTGGAATGCAAGGGCAAGAAGATGGTGCAGATGGGCATGGGCGGCGCCGGCACCGCCATCGCCGCACAGGCCGCGCTCGACGGCGTGAGCGAGATCGTGGTGTTCAGCCCCGGCAACGGCAAGTCGTGGGAGCGCGCCGGCAAGGAAGTGGCCGTGATCTCCGAGAAAACCGGCTGCAAGATGTCGCTCCACGACTCCAACGACATGGACGACCTGCGCGCGCAGCTGGCCGATGCCGAGCTTCTGTCGAACGCCACCCCCATGGGCATGGGCAAGCTGGAAGGCAAATCGCCCATTCCCGATGCGTCGTTCCTGCACCCCGGCATCGCCATCCAGGACTGCATCTACGAGCCCGCCGAAACCGCGCTGATGAAGATGGGCAAGGAAGCCGGCTGCACCGCCATAAACGGGCTGGGCATGCTGTTCCACCAGGGCGCCCGCGCCTTCGAGCTGTGGACCGGCGTGGACTTCCCGCTGGAGTACGCCGACATCCAGTAGCGCTGCTGGGCGAAAGGGGCTACGGCGAAGCGGCGGCAGAACCCGCCCCCGCGACCCCACCGCTACCACCCCGCAACAACAAGGCGCCCTGCCGCTCTTTCGAGAGGCAGGGCGCCTTTCAGTTTCTATCGCTTGCAGCAGCTTGCTGCCTAGCGCTTCACCTTCATGCGGCTTTCCGGCTGCAGGATCATAAGAGCGCCCACAACCGAGACGATAGCGAACAGCGCGCCGATGGGGCCGGCCCACACGAACCCAGGGCCGGAAGCCACCACGCCGCCAACGAAGCTGCCGGTGGCGATGCCGATATCGGAAGAGGTGGGCATAACCGCGGAAGCCAGGGTAAGGGCGCGCGGGTAGTCCTTGGTGGAAACCTGCAGCAGGTACGACTGCAGCGGGGCGTTCATGTGGTAGATGAACACGCCCGTGAGCACCACGTTCACCACGGAAAGGGCAACGTTGCCCGAGCCCAAGCTTGCGCCCAGGGCGAACAGCACCAGCGCCTGCAGGCCGAACATGATAGGCATCTTCGCCAGGCCGAAGCGCTGGGCGATGGAACCGCTGCCCAGGTTGGAGACGATGGTGGCCGCGCCGTAGAAGAACAGCACGATGCTCGTTGCCCAAACGGAAAGACCCAGGCCGTTTTCCAGGGTGGGCGTGACGTAGACGTAGAACACGTAGGTGGCCGCCATGCCGCAGCTCTTCATGACCAGCACCAGGATGATGCGGCGATCCTTCAGGATAACCAGCTGGTCGCGCACCTTGGCGGAAACGTCGGTAGATCCCGTGCGCGGCACCGAGATAAGCAGCAGCACCGTCACAATAAGAGCCACGCCCTCAACGGCGATGAACGCCGACTTGATGCCGAAGCTGTCGGAAAGCAGCGTGCCGATGGGCGTGCCCAGAACGCTGGCAACGGAAAAACCCGCGTACACGAACGAGATGATGCGCGCCGTCTTCTCGCGGGGGACGATGTCGTTGATGAAGGTCATCACCGTGGAAAGCAGCACGCCGGAGACCACTGCGGTAAGGATGCGCGCCGCCAGCAGCGTTTCGTAGGTGGGCGCCACGATGGCCAGGATATTGCCCGCATTGAACACGGCCAGAAAGATGCAGAACAGAGGGAAGCGCCTGAAGCGCCCGGTAGAAAGCACGATGATAGGCGTGGACACCGCATAGGAAACCGCGAAGTAGCCCACCAGGTTGCCGGCCGACGCCAGCGACGTGCCGTACGTTTCCGCGATGTCGGGCGTGATGCCGATGACGATGAACTCTGCGAACCCAAGAGCGAAGCCCACGATCACCAACGCGACCGTTGCCAGCTTCGTACGACCCGTGCTGTTTTCCACGAAAGCAAAACCTTCTTCGCCCATGCGCCCAAAGCGCGCCAACATTGACGTTCTCTAATCTAAGCCAGTTAGTTCGAAAACC
>CAVHGQ010000020.1:0-13774 GCA_963635335.1 Candidatus Melainabacteria bacterium
GCTCTTCGCCAAGCCCGTCTTTGCCCTGCCCAGCCAGCTGCCTAGTTGTAGCTGGTGGGGTGCCAGCGGTAGATGCTGGCCAGGGGGTTGCCCTTCGTGCCGGCGGGGTTGTTCTCTATGGCGTTTCGCATGCCCTCGAACGGCGCGTTCCAGTAAGGATAGCTCTCGGGGTTATCCAGCACGCTGCGATATTCGGGGCGCAGGCAATTGCCGGCGGTGGCTGAAATGAAGCAGGCGGTGGTTTGGGCCAGCATGTCCCGGGAAAGGGAATCCATGGGCCTTCCGCTTAGGATGAAGTCGATGTCCTTCTTCGCCGCTGCGGTCCAGATGCCCACCAGGTATTCTTGGAATTCCGGTTCGCGCGGGTTGAACACCTTGCGGTAGTAGGCCGGGTCACTGCTCAGGCATTGCACGAGGCTGCGGAAGAACAGGGTGTTGTCCAGCGTTCGGGCGCCTGTTTCGACGTGCGTCCAGTAGGCCAGGCGCCGCGAGCTTCCGTCTTTGAGCCCGCAATCCGAATACACCAATTGGCTCGACGGCAGGTTGTTCTCCAGGCATTTGTGCAGGTCGCAGCGGAAGACCATGTAGGCTACGTCCATTTTTGAGGCGTAATAGTAGTAGAACGTGTTGCGATTGATTCCCAGGTTGCCGATGAGCTCGGCCACGCGCACCTTCGAAAGCGACGTTTCGCGCACCATGCGCTTGAATTCCTCGGCTATGGCGAACCGAGTAGATTGCTCCTCCATGCAGGATCCCCTTCTTACTGCACGAGTGATTTGTCCCCTTGACATAAATCCTAGCAGCATGGGCGGGTTAAAGGACGAGAAAACGCCGCTTTGACTAACGTTTAAGGCCTAAAACCGCCCAATCGCCGAAATGAACCTGTTCATTTTTGCGTTTCTGCCTAGATCACGCTAGGCATATCCCCATTTTGCCTAGTTTCCTTCGGGCATATCGCGTTTTCGACCATGTTGCGATCCGTCCGCACCGGGCAAACTACCAGATGTGAACACGTTATGAACTTGTTCGCGGCAAACGACAAAGCAACCGGGGCAAGCGCCTTGGTTGAGGAGGCCCTGGTGGGGAAGGGGATCTTCCCGAAGGGGCATGTCTTAGGAGGAAAAATGGGAAACGAACAGCGACCGCTTGAAGGCGTAAAGGTTGTGGAGATGGCAACCTTCATCGCAGTGCCTGCCGTGGGCCGCATCTTGGCCGACATGGGCGCCGAGGTGATCAAGATCGAGTCGTCCAAGGGCGACAACCTGCGCTTCACCGCACCCAACGAAGGCCGTCCTTCCGACCCGCACGAGGACACCAACTTCGACCTGGAGAACGCGAACAAGAAGGGCATCGTGCTTGACCTGCGCGTGCCCAAGGGCAAGGAGGTTCTGTTCAAGCTCCTGGACGAGGCCGACATCTTCCTTACCAACTGGCGTCCCGGCGCACTTGCCCGTCAGAACCTTACCTACAACGAGCTCAAGGACCGCTATCCCGGACTGATCTACGCCAGCCTTACCGGCTACGGCGAGAAGGGTCCCGACAAGGACCTGCCCGGCTTCGACTACACGGCGTTCTTCGCCCGTTCCGGCTGGTCCGGCTCCCTGTACCAGAAGGGCACCGTGCCTTCCAACCTGATTCCCGCCCTGGGCGACCATCAGGCAGCGCTCGCCCTTACCGCTGGCGTTCTGGGCGCTCTCTACCGCGCCGAGAAGACCGGCCGCGGCGAGTACGTGACCACCAACCTGCTGCACACCGGCATCTGGGTCCAGTCCTTCCAGATCCAGGGCGCGCAGTACGGCACCGAGTTCAACGGCGTTCTGTATCCGTTTGACCGCCGCGAGAACCCGCTGCCCTATCAGCCCGCCGTTAAGACTAAGGACGACCGCTTCCTGCAGGTAATGGGCCCGAACTTCCACATCTACTGGCCGCTGATCATGCGCGCCATCGGCCGTGAGGACGTGCTGGAAGACCCCATCATGTGCGACCAGAAGAAGATCCAGGACGCCGGACGCATCGGCGAGGCCTACGACATCGTTCAGGAAGGCTTCCTGCAGAAGACCGCCGATGAGTGGATCCCCATCCTGAAGGAACTCGACATCCCCTACGCACTGTGCGCAACCTACCAGGAAGTTTCCAAGGACGAGCAGGCCTGGGCAAACGACGTCTTCTACAAGATGGACTACCCCCGCGGCCCGAAGGCGCTGGTGCGCACGCCCATCAACATGGAAACCACCCCGCTGCCCGACTACAACAAGGCTCCGCTCCTGGGCGAGGACACCGAAGAGGTGCTTACCTCCCTGGGTTACTCCAAAGAGGAAATCCAGAGCATGATCGACGAAAAGGTCGCTCAAACCTGGAGCGAGTAACTCCTCCTGATCGGGACCGGCCGCTCTGCCTGCAAGCCCTCCTGCATGCAGGGCGGCCCGAATCCCAGTTCACACGATTCGTATCGAAAGAAGGGGACTATGACTACTGAAGAAAAAGCTGAGAAGCTTCCTGCCGGCAAAGTGCTGGCGCATATCGTGGACGATGTGTACCGCGAAGCCGCCGAGGCCAAGGCCGCCGGCGAGATGATCGGTTGGTGCGCATCCAATTTCCCGCAAGAGATCCCGACCACGCTTGGTTTGAAGACGGTGTATCCCGAAAGCCAGGCAGCCGCGATTTCCGCAAAGGGCGGATCGCTTCCGCTGCTGGAGCATGCAGAAGGCGAGCTCGGGTTCAGCAACGACCTGTGCGCCTATGCGCGAATCTCCATGGCATATGCCGATACCGGCAAGTGCCCCAACGGCGAGATGGACATGCCGCTGCCCGACTTCGTTCTGTGCTGCAACAACATCTGCACCTGCATGATGAGCTGGTACGAGAACCTGGGCCGCAAGCTGAACATCCCGGTGATCATGATCGACATCCCGTACTGCGACACCTACGACGTCGATCAGAAGCGCATCGATTACGTGAAAGGCCAGTTCGTGGACGCCATCCACCAGCTGGAGGAGATCACCGGCAAGAAGTGGGACGAGAAGAAGTTCGAGGAGGTTTGCGCCTACTCCAACCGTACCGGCAAGGCATGGCTGGAGGCCACGACCTACATGGGCTACAAGCCTTCGCCGTTGAACGGCTTCGAGCTGTTCAACCACATGGCCGTTGCCACCATGGCACGTGGCCATGAGGGTGCCGCAGAGGCAATGGAGCAGCTCATCGACGAGTACCGCGCCAACGTTGCCGAGGGCAAGTCGAACTTCCGCGCCGAGGAAAAGCACCGCATCATGTTCGAGGGCATTGCCTGCTGGCCGTACCTGCGCGCCACCAGCAAGCCGCTCAAGGAAACCGGCACCAACGTGACCGCATGCGTGTACGGCCCCTCGTTCGCCTTCACCTACAGCAACCTTGACGAGCTGGCCGAGGCCTACTGCTCCGTCCCGAACGCCATCAACCTGGAGCGTGCCACCGAGCTGCGCGAGCAGCTGTGCACCGACGGCAAGGTAGACGGCGGCCTGGTCCACATCAACCGCTCCTGCAAGATGTGGTCCGGCATCGCACCCGAGATGGGCCGTCGCATCTCGCGCGACCTGAACATCCCCATCGTCACCTTCGATGGCGACCAGTCCGACCCGCGCAACTTCTCGGAAGAGCAGTACAAGACGCGCATCGAAGGCTTGGTAGAGATCATGGACAGCAAGAAGGAAGGGGAGTAAGCCATGACTGCAATCGACACCCAGTTGGCCGCATTCGCCAAGGCGGCAGAGAACCCTCGCGAGGTGCTTGAGCAGCACATCGCCGCAGGCAAGCGAGTTATCGGCGTAGGCCCGTACCACATCCCTGAAGAGCTGGTCCATGCAGCCGGCGCCGTGCCTTTCGGCGTATGGGGCCGCGTGGGAACCGCGAAGGACGCCAAGAAGTACTTCCCGCCCTTCTACTGCTCCATCTGCCAGATGACGCTGGAAATGGGCATGGACGGCACGCTTTCCAAGCTTTCCGCGCTGATGACCAGCGGTTTGTGCGACACCCTGCGCGCCGCATCCCAGAACTACAAGGTGGGCATGGGCATTCCGCAGATCTACGTGTCCCAGCCGCAGAACCGCACCAGCGCCGCAGGCCGCCAGTACGCCGTCACCTCCTACACGGAAGTGAAGCGCAAGGTGGAAGAGGCCGCCGGCAATGTGGTTACCGACGAGGCCCTGGCAGCCTCCATCAAGCTGTTCAACGAGTGGCGCGCCGCCATGCGCGAGTTCGTGAAGCTTGCTGGCACCCATCCGGCAGAGGTCTCCATCGCCAACCGCCTGGCCGTCATCAACGCCGGCTACTACCTTGAGAAGGAAACGCACCTTGCCATGGTGAAGGAACTCAATGCCGCGCTCGCAGCGTTGCCCCAGAGCGCCGATGGCAAGAAGAAGATCGTCCTTTCCGGCATCTACGAGGACATCCCGGCCATCACCGAGATCCTCGAGGCGAACGGCTTTGCCGTAGTGGCAGATGATCTTGCCAAGGAATCCCGTGCCTTTGCCATGGAGGTTTCCGAGGAAGGCGACCCCATCGAGGCCCTGGCGGACGCATATTGCGCGTTGACCGGCGATTCCGTTCTGTATGATCCGAAGAAGACCCATGTTTCCAAGGTCGTGGACCTTGCCAAGGAATCGGGCGCACAGGGCGTAGTGCTTCTTCTTGCGAAGTTCTGCGACCCCGAGGAATTCGACGCACCCATTTTGGTGAAGGCCTGCAAGGATGCATCCATCCCCGTGGTTTCCATCGAGGTTGACCAGCAGACCGAGTCGTACGAGCAGGCTCGTACCCAGCTCGAGACGTTCGCCGAGCTTATCGGCTAGAACGCGGGCTGCCTGGCCTGGTCGCTTTGAGCCAAAGCCTGGCCGGACGTATTGAAAAACAAAGGCTGCATGTCGCGCCGAGATTAGCTGAAACACAAGCGCGGCATGCAGCCCCAATGGCCACAAGGTGGCCTCTACGAAAGGACATTATCATGTCTTCTCAAACTGATACGCAGAAAAAAGGTGGATTCCACTACGCATTCCTTATCGTGGCGGCATGCATCGTTTTCACCTGCATTCCCTGTGCCTTGACGCTGAGCTGCGCCGGCATCTACTTCTCTCCGGTAAGCAGCTACTTCGGGGTGCCCAAGGCAACCTTCACGCTGTACTTCACCATCCTGAACCTGGCCATGATGATCACCCTGCCTATCGCGGGCAAGCTGATGAGCAAGATGGACGTGCGCGTCATCCTCACGGTATGCGCCATCATCGACGGCTTGGCCATGATCTCCATGTCGTTCTTCACCGAGGTGTGGATGTTCTACGTCTCGGGCGTGTTCCTGGGCATCGGCACTGCGCCGCTTCTGTACCTGGCAACCCCGAGCCTCATCAACGCATGGTGCTACAAGAAGGTGGGCTTCTTCATCGGCTTGGCCATGGCGTTCACCGGTATCGGCGGCGTTATCTTCAATCCCATCGGCACGGCGTTCATCAGCGCCGGTCCCGAGGGCTGGCGCACCGGTTACCTGGTGTTCGGCATCCTGATCCTGGTGCTCACGCTTCCGTTCACCATCTTCGTGGTTCGCTCCAACCCTGCTGAAAAGGGCCTGCAGCCCTACGGCATCGAGGAAGCGGCTGCCGAATCCGACAGCGCAACCCCGGCTATGACCGGCGTTTCCGCTGGCAAGGCCATGAAGACCGGCGCATTCGTCTGCATCGCAGCGTTCGCGTTCTTCATCACGCTGAACCAGACCGTCTACCAGTTCATGCCCTCGTACTGCACCTCGTTCGCCGATTCCGCCCCTGCAGTTGCCGCCCTTTCCGGCGTAGTGGCCTCGGCCTGCATGGCCGGCCAGGCTATCGGCAAGGTTGTGCTGGGCATCGTGAACGACAAGAACGCCCACGCCGGCCTGTTCCTGGGCCTGGGCTGCGGCTTCGTGGCAGTAGCCCTGATGTGGTTCCTGCCCACCTTCGCCGCGGTGATGCTGGTTGCAGCGTTCGTCTTCGGCTTCGTGTACGCCTGCACTAACGTGGAAGCTCCTCTGCTCACCCGTTCGGTGTTCGGTTCCCGCGACTATACCAACATCTGGTCTCGCGTTTCCATGGCGGGCACCCTGGGCGGCGTTATCGCACCTACCCTGTTCGGCATCCTGGTGGACCTGCCCGGCGGCTTCAACATCATGTTCGCGGTGAGCTTCGCCTGCATGATCGCCTGCCTGCTGTGCGGCCTGTATGCGCTTTCCCGTCGCGGCAAGCTTGAGATGACCTCCGGCGACGCCGAGTAGCCGCGCAAAGGCTTTCTGATTATCCGCTGGCCATCGCTGCCGTTTTCTTCCCTCTTTAGCGCAGCGAGCTGGCCTTTATCTTGGGCGACCGACCGAACTTCCCCCTCCTTCGAAATTTTCGCTTAGGTCGGCGCCAACTCTCTTCGCGTGCCCGGCCCCTCCCCGGGGTCGGGCAAGGCGAGGCCGTTTCCACCCATTGCCCAACTCCGTGCAGCTGGGCAACCGCTGAAAACAGCCTGTATCGAAGCACCCGTGTAGACGAAAGGACAGAGAAATGGACTTCTCCCGTACCGACGAACAAGAGCTCTTGGTGGAGAGCATCAAGGAGTTCTGCTCCCGCAACCTCGATGAGCAGAAGATCCGCGACATGTATGCCAACTTCGGCATGAGCGATGAGCTGATCAAGGCCTATCTCGACGCCGGCTTCGGCCTGATGGGCATCCCCGAGGAACTGGGCGGCATCCCCTGCGACCGCGTTACCCTGGGCATCCTTACCGAGGAATTCGCCCATTACGCAGGCTGCGTCACCCCGTTCTTGAACAACACCCTGGCGATGTGCGACATGATCGACTTCGGCAGCCCCGAGCAGGTGCAGTTCTGCATGGAGGCCTACCTTGAAACCGGCAAGCCCATCTTCTCGCTTGGCTTCTCCGAGCCTGGCGCCGGCTCCGACAACGCATCGATGAGCGCTGTGGTGAAGAAGCAGGAAGACGGCACCTACAAGCTCAGCGGCCAGAAGACCTGGGTAACCCAGGGCGACGTGTTCCCCTACATCCTGGTGGTTGCCAAGGACGAGGATCCTTCCCCGAAGAACCCCAAGATGTCCATGTGGCTGGTCCCGCTGAAGAGCGAGGGCCTTTCCACTGCGCCGCTGCATAAGATCGGTCAGCAGATCATGCCCTTCTGCGAGGTGTACTTCGACGACGTGACCCTGACCGAGGACATGCGCGTGGGCAATCCCGGCGAGGGCTTCGTGAACCTGATGAAGAACTTCGAGATGGAGCGTTCCCTGATCATCGCTCAGTGCCTCGGCTGCGCCCAGGCCGCGATGGACGATGCCGCTGCCTACGTGAGCGAGCGCATCGCATTCGGCAAGCCCATTGCCCAGTACCAGCTTATCCAGCAGAAGCTCACCGACATGGAGATCTCGCTGCAGAATACCCGCAACCTGCTGTACCACACCCTGTGGAAGATGGACCAGGGCGAGAGCATCCGCATCGATTCGGCCCTGTTGAAGCGCTATGGCGCACAGAGCTGCGTGCAGGTTGCCTCCGAGGCCATCCAGATCTTCGGTGGCCTCGGCTACACCGAGGATATCCGCGAGGGCCGCATCTGGGCCGACCTGCGCGGCATGGAGATCGCCGGCGGCACCGACGAGATCATGGTGTACATCGCTGGGCGCCAGCTGGCTAAGAAGTACGCGAAGTAAATGCGCCGAAACGCGAAAAGAGACAAGGAGGCCCCAAGGCATTCATGAGCAGCGCAGGGCACCGGTTCGCCTTATGGGAGTTCGTCGAACCGGTGCCCCTGTTGCGAATGGGGCTGCCGGATGCGCGGCGTGCGCACTGCCCGAAGGGCACATGAAGAGGTTCAAGGAGTGAGCAGCAATGGGAGCTAACAAGTATCTGGGGATAGATGTGGGCTCAACCGCTTCGAAAGTGGTGATCATCGACGATGAGGGCAACATCGTGAGCAAGGGGCTTTCTGCTTCCGGCGCGGGTACGCCCGGGCCGAAGATCGCCCTGGATTCGGCGTTTTCCGCCGTGGGGATGAACATGGACGACATCGCGGCATCGTGTTCCACCGGCTACGGGCGCAACCTGCTTGAGTGGACCGACTACCAGATGTCGGAGCTTTCCTGCCATGCCAAGGGCGCGGCGAAGCTGTTCCCGGGCGTCCATACCGTCATCGACATCGGCGGGCAGGACGCGAAGGTGCTTTCCGTTGACGACGACGGCATGCTGCAGAACTTCGTGATGAACGACAAGTGCGCGGCCGGCACCGGGCGCTTTTTAGACGTGATGGCCGGCGTGTTCGGCTGCAAGGTCTCCGACCTGGCGGGCTACGATGCCGAGGCCACCGAGGTTGCCGAGATCTCTTCCACCTGCACGGTGTTCGCCGAGTCGGAGGTTATCTCGAAGCTTGCGGCGGGAACCCCCATACCCAGCATCGTTGCCGGCATCCACACTTCGGTTGCCAGCAGGACGTGCGGCCTGGCGCGGCGCTTGGGTGTTCGCCCCAAGGTCGCCATGACCGGCGGCGTTGCCCTGAACTCGGGCATGCGCAAGCGCCTGGAGCAGAAGCTGGGGGAGGAAGTAGTCACCTCCGAGCTTTCTCAGTACAACGGGGCGCTGGGGGCGGCCCTGTTCGCCCAGGCGAAGAGCTCCAAGGCGTAGGCTTCCCCGATTTCTCGAAGAGGTGGAAACCATGGACTTCTATTCTATGCAGACGGCGAAGTTCTCGATGCCCGAGATACCCGAGTTCTCGCTGATGCGCTATATCCGTGACGGGTACTTCGCCGAGCCCTACAAGCAGCTGATCGTGGGGTCGAACGAGGCGCTTTCCTACGCCGATGCTTTCCATCGGGCGCGCGCCTATGCGTGGCACTTGGCAAACGAGTGCGGCATCGGCCCGGAATCGACGGTGATGTTCTCTTCGCGCAACTACGTGGACTACCTGGTGGTGGTTGCCGCCGTGCAACAGACGCGCGCACGGCTGGTGCTGGCCACCGGCGTTGCGACGGATTTGGAGATCGTCGCCTCGGCCGAGACGACCCGACCCGATATGACCATCGTGAACATCCCTGCGCATGTGGACGCCCTGCAAAGCGCGTTTCCCGACATGAGGGTGGAGACCATCCGCTGCGAGCACGAGAGCGCGCCCCAGATAGAGCAGATCATTGGCCATGGGCTGCGCCACGGGCACGACGAGCTTTCCAGCTGCTCGGGCGATTCGCAGGTGGTGCTGTTCTCTTCCGGTTCCACGGGCAAGCCCAAGGCCATCGTGGACCGGGCTTCCTCGTTCGTCCACAACGGGAAGATCTTGGCAGCCACCTTCGACATTTCGCCGGAGGACACGTGCTACCTTCCCATGCCGTTTTCCCATACCTACGGCCAGGCGGCCATTTATGCCACTGTCATCGCCGGCGGCACCATCGCCACATTGGTGAAGTACCGCCCGGAAAGCTCGCTTTCCAGCATCGTCTCCTCGAAGGCGGCGGTGTACTTCGGCGTGCCCACCATGTTCCAGCGAGAGTTGCGCGTGAACAGTGGAAACGAGTGGGATCTTTCGTGCCTGCGCAGCGGCATGGTGGCTGGCGCCTCCATCCCCGAGGCGTCCCAGCGTGAATTCGAGGAGCGCTTCGGCTGCAAGCTCATCCAGTCGTACGGCATGACGGAAACGGCAGCCACGCTTACCATGAGCAAGTTCGCCTACCCGCTGAAAAAGCGCTGTCAGACCATCGGCAAGCCAGTGGAGGGCGCGCAGATGAAGCTGGCACCGGGAACCAGCGAGATACTGGTGAAGGCCAGCACCATGATGGACGGCATTTTGCAGGAAGACGGCTCGCTGAAGCTCGACCTGGATGAAGATGGGTGGTTCCATTCCGGCGACGTGGGCAGCATCGATGCGGAAGGCGACTACTACATCACCGGCCGCATCAAGGACATGATCATCCGCGGCGGCATCAACATCTTCCCGGCAGAGGTGGAAAACGTCTACCAGAACAATCCGGACATCTCCGAGAGCTGCCTGGTGGGCTACCCCGACCCGGAGTTGGGCGAGCGCAGCTGCCTGTGCGTGATCATGCGCGAGGGCGCCTCTGTCAGCGCTTCCGATCTTCGCCTGTACGCCAGCGGGTTGGTGGAAAAGTGCAAGATTCCCGATACGGTGATGAAGGTTGGCGACCTTCCGCGCCTGGGCAACGGTAAAATCGATAAGAACACGCTGCGCAAACGCGTGGTGGAGGCTTTTGCCGCCACACGGTGCGGTCGCAGCTAGTGGGGAAGGGGACACCATGGAACTCAACGAAGGCCAACTGAAGGCGGTTGCCTCGGTAACCAGCTTCGCGGACAAGTACTTCGACGAGGAGAACATCCGCCAGTGGTGCCGCTCACTTGGCGTGCCCACGTACATCTACGATGCGTTTTACGAGTCTGAGCTGGGAAGCTATGTTCTGCCGGTAAGCGCTGGCGGCAAGGACTACACCTTCCTGGAGCGCGTGACCATGCTCACCGAACTCACTCGCCGTGCAGGTGCCACGCTGCCGTTTTCCAGCGACATGAACGCGCTGGCCGTGTTTTCTACCCTGCGGAAGCTCTCGCAGGAAGAGATAACGCGCGAGTACAGCAACACCGATGGGCGCGTGCGCTTCTCGCAGGCGTTCACCGAGCCCAATGCGGGAACCGATGCGCAGGCGGTGCGCACGCAGATATCCACCGACCCCGAGGGCATATTCCTGGACGGGGTGAAGACGTTCGTGAGCTGCGGGCAGTTTGCGCCGCAGACCCTGGTGCTGGCCCGCGACCCCATCTTCGGCCAGCGCGACGGGGGCATGAGCATGTGGCTGGTGCCCATCACGGCAGAAGGCGTTTCCACCTATCCCATCAAAACCGTGGGGCAGGAAATGCTGTGCCCGGCCGCCATCACGTTCAGCCACGTGAAGCTTGAGCCGCATTGGCAGATCCAGACGGAGGGGAAGCTGAACTCCATCCTGAAGCGGCAGTACGGCTTGGGCCGCATTTTGGTGTGCGCCAGCAGCACCGGCTTGGCGCTTGCTGCCATGGACGATGCAGTGGCGTATGCCGCGGAGCATGAGGTGAAGGGCCGCAGGTTGAACAGCCTGCCTCAGATCCAGGAAAAACTCACCGACATGGAGATCAAGATCCGCGCCATGCGCATGTTCGTGCACGATGCGGCTGTTTCGGCCGATAAGCGCGGCAGCAACTTCATGATGGACACCGCCCTGATGAAGCGCTTCGTGCCGAAGGCGGCAACCGAGGTGGCTTCCGAGGCGCTGCAGATCTTCGGCGGCGTGGGCTACACGGACGCTACGCGCGTGAGCCGCATCTGGCAGGATTGCCGCGGCAACCAGGTGGCGCAGGGAACCGACGAGGTGATGGTGGGCATAGCTGCCAAGGGCATAACCCAGCGCGCCGAGCGCCGCGGGTATTAGCGGCGGATGGCTGTGGCGAGCCGCGGCGCATCCCGTCGCTACGGCCCTTGCTCGCTGCGCGGCATTGAGTTGGATGGAGCCATCAACGGCCATCGGGCGTTTCTCCGATGGCCGTTGTTTTTGGCCGGCTCCTTCTTGATGCGTCCGGTTTGGTGGGTGGTGTCGCTCTTCCGCTTATGGGCCGGGCGCAAATTACTCCACAGTTGGGGAGTTATGGATCTGCTGCCCTAACGGGTTGCGCCTTGGTGCTTTGCGGCAGCGCGTGCGCTAGGATAGCCACGTTTTGCGATTGGCGAGGCTTGAAGGAGGCGCACCGTGGGCGAGCAGATGGGGAAACGGCAGTGGTTGGCTTTGGCCGGCGTGGCCATTGCCGCGTTCGTGTTCAACTCTTCCGAGTTCATGCCCGTTGGCCTGCTTACCGACATCGGTGCCTCCTTCGGTACCGACGAGGCCACCACGGGCATGCTCGTCTCGGTGTATGCCTGGGCGGTGATGATCCTCTCGGTGCCGTTGATGATCGTGGCCACCCGCCTTGATTTCCGTCGGTTGCTCATCGTGGTTTTGGCGGTGTTCCTGCTGGGGCAGGTGCTCACCGCGCTTTCCAGCAGCTATTGGATGCTTATGGCATCGCGCCTGGTGGTCGCTTGCGCCCATTCGGTGTTCTGGGCCATTGCGGCTTCCATCGCCGTGCGTCTGGTAACCTCGGAAAAGCGCTCGTTGGCGCTGAGCTTGGTGGAAACGGGCACGGCCATCGCCGGCATCATCGGCTTGCCTTTGGGGCGCGCCATCGGCCTGGCCGTTGGCTGGCGCATGACCTTCGCCATCGTTGCCGTGCTGAGCGCGCTGCTTCTGGTGTACCTGCTCATAACCATGCCGTGGGTTCCCGGTGCCGAGCCGTTCAACGTGGCGCAGCTTCCCGGCCTGTTCCAGAACAAGGGCCTGGTTGCCCTGTTCATCCTTACGGCGCTCTACGCCTGGGGCTATTACACGGGCTACAGCTACATCGAGCCGTTCCTGCTGCAGGTGGGCGGCATAGAAAACGGCATGGTCACCATCGTTCTTTCCGTGTTCGGCGTTGCCAGCATCGTGGGCAGCCTGGCGTGCTCCAAGCTGTACCCGCGCTTCCGCTTCCCGTTCTTCCGCATCATCACCATCGGCGTGCCCGTGGCGTTGCTGCTCATGCATGCCGCGGTTGGCCTGGGCGTTGGGGCGGTGTTCGCCGATGTGGTGCTGTGGGGCATCTGCGCGGCCGCGGTGAGCGTGGTGTACCAGGCCGAGATCATCAACGTTTCCAGCGACGAAGAGGAAACCGTGGCCATGGCCTTCTTCTCAGGCATCTTCAACTTCGGCATCGGCTTCGGCGCGTTCTTGGGCGGTCAGGTGGTGAACGCTGCCGGCATTGCCAACGTGTTCTACGCCGGTGGCATCCTGGGCGTGGTGTCCATCGTGTTCTGCCTGCTTGTTGCAGTGCGCTGGCTGAAAAGGTTCCCCGTCAAACAGTAGCGGCAGCCGGCGGTGGTTGGCACGGCCTTCGACCGCGGCGCTGGTAGCGCGGACGGGCGGTCGTTAGGATTTGGCTGCGGTGCTGATAGCGCGGGCGTGCCCGCTTCCGGCTGGCCAGCCCCGACCCCGATCCCGCCCCAGCCTCAGCTGCCCCGCCGCCCTCGCGTGCCGCAGCCAGCTCCCTTGGCCGTTTCGTCGGCCAGCGGAATGCTCGGTGGCGTATCATGGTGTCCAACGAGCCTCCCAGTTAAGGAGTTGCCATGTCGGCGGAAACCCAAAAGCTGAAGCTTCTGTACCTGGCCCGCATCCTGGAAACGGAAACGGACGACGAGCACGGCCTCTCGTGCCCCCAGCTCATAGAGCGCTTGGCGGCACTCGGGGTGCGCGTCGAGCGCAAAACGCTGTACAACGACCTGGAATGCCTGCGCCTATTCGGCTACGATGTGCAGAAGTACCACCGCGCTCCCGATGAATACGGCCTGGCCACACGCGAATTCCAAGAAGGGGAGCTGCTGCTTTTGGCCGATGCCGTGCAAAGCTCCCGCTTCCTTAGCGAGCGCAAGTCCTCTTCGTTGGTGAAGGCGATATCCAAGCTGGGCAGCAAGTACATGGCGGCGAACCTGAAGAAGCACCTGCACGTGGAGGGGCGCATCAAGTCGGCCAACGAATCGGTGTACTACAACGTCGATGCCATCCAGCGGGCCTTCACCCAGAAACGGCAGGTGCAGTTCCGCTACCTTTCCTACGACGAGAACAAACAGCGCATCTTGCGCCACGAGGGCAAGCTGTACACGCGCACGCCGGTGCAGCTTATCTACCTGGACGACAGC
>CAVHGQ010000021.1:0-6562 GCA_963635335.1 Candidatus Melainabacteria bacterium
CTACAGCGCGCTGCTGATGCTGCCCGAGATGGGGGTGAACACGCGCACAAGGGCGTGGTCTTCGCTGCTGCTGGAATCGGAGGTGATCTGCGACAGCCCCACGAACGAGCTGCAGATGCCGCTGGAAACCAGGTGCTCGCCGTAGTCGTCTGAGCCGCTGACGGTGTCGATGGTGAAGTAGCACTTGTTCGCGAAGTTCACGCAGCACAGCGCTGTGGTGCTCTTCACCACGAACCACTCGCCGCTCCAGCAGGGCGTGGCCATGGGCGTGCGCGCGAAGCGGAACCACTGCTTGCCGTCGTAGTTGTACGCCTGCGCGGCCGAACGGGGGGTGTAGGTTCCCAGGTTCGCGATGCCGCCGCCGTAGCTGTAGATGCTGCTGAACCCGAAGCTGAACCCGCTTTTGCCGTATCCGGCCAGGTCGGGGCTCATAGAAGAGGGCAGCGTCATGGTGTCGGCCACCGAAAGGTCGTTGGCGGAAACCTTGGTAAGCGTGTAGTACGTGCCCGTGGCCTCGGCGCGGGGGGTTACCACCACCCCGTCGGTTGCCGCGGTAACGCGCGTGGCGAAGGCCTTCTTCGAGGTGCAGGGAACCGAAACGTCGTTGGATCCGAAGCGCGCGGCCTTCAGTGCGGAGCGCTCGTTGGCGGCGTCGCCGCTGGTGTTCGGCGAAACCTGCCAGAAGGCGTTCTGCCCCACGGCGGCCAATGAGGGCATCTGCCAGTTGGCATCGCCGCTGTCCACCATGGTGATGGAAGAAAGCTCCGAGTTGCTGAGCTTCGCGGTGTATACGCGCCACGACGAAAGGTAGGCGTTCGACTCCGTCCACACCATGCCCTCTTCGCTGCAGCGCACGTCCACGATCTCGTAGCCGTCGTCGGCGCCTTGCGCGGCCTTCAGGGTGGTGACGCTCTTGCCGTTGGAAAGGAACAGCACGCCTGCGGTGTTCAGCGGGCTGGCGCTTTCGCCGGGCGAAAGGAAGGCGGCAACCGTGTCGTTGTCGGCCCACACCAAGGTGCCGTAGGGCATCTTGAACCTGCCGGATATCTTCACGTGGTCGCTGTAGCTTGCCTGCTCGTAGTTGGAAAGGGTCTCAACGTCGCCTTCGCCCACGCTGATGCTGTTCACCGTGGGCTCCTTGCCGCCGGTAAGCTGGCCGATGGCGTAGGTGGCGCCCCCGCCGACGGCCGCGATGCCGCCGATGGCCGCCGCGCCCATAACAAGGTGGCGGCGGGTGAGCAGCACCTTCGGCTCCAGCGCGTTCTTGGTTACGCCGCTGGCAACCTGGTCGAATGCCGGGCCGAAGGTTTGGGGCTGCGGCCCTTTGGGGCTGCGGCCGGGAACGGACGTGGAAAAGCCCTGCGCCGCGTTCTTGCGCACAGAGGGCTTCTGGCTGCTTTTCACGGATGGGCGCGCGGAAGCGTTGCGGCCGCGTACGGCTACTTTGGGACGGGTGGCCCTGGTTGGTGTGTTCTGTCTGCGTTTGGTGGGCACGTGATCTCCTGAAACAGCGTTCAGCCTGCTATTCGGGGTGCAGGCCATGCTGAGGGGTATTGTGACATTTGGGTATCTGTTGGCTTCGCCAGAAACCCAATTGATACAATAATCGCAAACGGCACTGCGCGCGCCACAATTCGTTGCGCCCACTTGCAGGCCGCTGCTTTCGCAGATAAGCCCGCATGGGCTGTTGATACATGCTAGGAGGCATTGATGACTTCTATGAACAACAACGAGAACACCCGTCGCATCCTTCTTGTGGAAGACGAGAAGGCCATTCGCGATGCGGTGGCAGCATATCTTGAGCGCGAGAACTACTGGGTAACCGCTGTGGGCGATGGCCAGGAAGCGCTGGAAGAATTCTCCAAGCACCACTTCGACCTGGTCGTTCTGGACCTTATGCTTCCCCGCGTTCCGGGCGAGCGCGTGTGCCGCGCCATCCGCGACAATTCCGATACCCCCATCATCATGCTCACCGCGAAGGGCGAGGTAGAAGACCGCATCATCGGCCTGGAACTGGGCGCCGACGACTACCTCATCAAGCCCTTCAGCCCCCGCGAGCTGGTAGCGCGCGTTCGCGCTCTGCTCCGCCGCGTGCATTCCGATTCCGAGCCCCAGCGCGAGGTGCTGGAGTTCGGCGAGCTCACCATCGACATCTCGGGCCACAAGATCATGGTAAGCGGCAAAGAGGTGGACCTCACCGCTTCCGAGTTCAAGCTGCTCACCACCCTGTGCCGCTATCCCGGCCGCGTGTACTCGCGCATGGAGCTGGTGGAAAAGGTGCTGGGCTACGACTTCGAGGGCTACGAGCGCACCATCGACTCGCACGTGAAGAACCTGCGCGCCAAGATCGGCGACAACCCGCGCAACCCCAAGTGGCTGCACACGGTGCATGGCGTGGGCTACCGCTTCGAGGATCCGACGAAGAACTAGCTGAAACGAGCTGATCCCAGCGGCGCGTCTTTGGCCCAAGCGGGCACAGGCGCGCCGTTTCTATTTGGGGCGGCGAAGGGAAGGAGGGCACCCCGTGTCCGCAGAGGTCAAAGGCGCCGATTGGGGCCAAAGCGAAGAAGAGCGCCCCGGTACGGAAAAGGAAGGGTTCAACCTCTCGTTCACCAAGCGCGTGGTGCTTGTTGCCCTGGCGGTTTCGCTGATCACGCTCGTTTCCTGCATCGCCGTTGTGTCGGTGGTGTGGGAACAGCACTTCCAAACCTACACGTCCGAGAACATCCAGCGCATCGCCGATTCCACGGCCGAGTCCATTTCGCAGGGCTATCAGCGCTCGAACGGCGACTGGTACAACGGCGCGCTGACCGCGGCCTCTTCGGCCAGCACTCTGTACGATTCCATATTCATCAAGGTGCGCGCGCAGGACGGCACGGTGGTGTACGACGATTCGCCCGATAGGGCATTGGGGCAGGCCGGCGCCAAGGAAACCGGCGGCAACGTGGCCACCGCGCCCATCATCGTGAACGATCAGCAGGTGGGCACCGTGTACGTGCGCGTGCACGGCTCCGAAACGCTGCTTACCCAGACCGACGCGGAGTTCCGCGAGAAGTCGTACCAGGCCATGGCCTTGGCCGGCGTTATCGCCATCGTGGTGGCCTGCGTGGTGGGCTGCGTGTTCGCCCGCGCTTTGGCCGCGCCCATCCGCCGCATCACCAACGCGGCGAAGGCCCTGAAGGAAGGCGACTACTCCGCCCGCACCGGCATGAAGGGCAACGACGAGATCGCCCGCCTGGGCAACATGTTCGACCTGATGGCCGATTCCGTGGAACAGAACCGCAAGCTGGAACGGCGTCTGGTAACCGACGTGGCCCACGAGCTGCGCACCCCGCTGATGGCCATCCAGTCCACGGTGGAAGCCATGATCGACGGCGTGTTCGAGCCCGACGAGGAGCGCCTGGAAACGCTGAACTCCGAGGTGCGCCGCCTTTCGCGCCTGGTAGATGCGCTGCTGAAGCTTTCCCGCCTGGAAAGCCGCACCAAGCCCATCGAGCGCAAGAAGGTGGACCTTACCGAAATGCTCTCGGCGGTTGTTTCCACCCATCAGGCCTACATCAACGAAGAGGGCCTGAGCCTGGAGTTCCAGTACGACCCGCACGTGTACGTGTACGGCGATGCCGACCTGCTGCGCCAGGCCACGGCGAACCTGATTTCGAACGCCGTGCGCTACACGCCCGAAGGCGGCACCATCACGGTGATGGCCAAGAAGGGCGACCTTATGGGCCAGATCGTGGTGCGCGATACCGGCATCGGCCTTTCGCCCGAGGAAGCGAAGATGGTGTTCCAGCGCTTCTGGCGCGCCGACCCCGGCCGCGCCCGCGCTACCGGCGGCCTGGGCATCGGCCTTTCCGTGGTGAAGGAGATCGTGGAACAGCACAACGGCTGGGTGCGCGTGGAAGGCCGCCCGAACGAGGGCTCGTGCTTCACCATCTACATCCCGCTGTACACGGCCGACTCGGAGCGCAAGAAGCCCACCCGTCCCCGCTTCGGGGCGTAAGGGGCTGGCGCGTTCCGGTCGAGGCGTTTGCCGGCGGTTGCGACCGGCAGTGGGCTTTGCCCGGTCGGCGCGTTCCGGCCATCGTGAATTTTTCTGCGCCTGCTGCGAAGATGCTCCATAATAGGCAGGTGCGAATAGGCTCAGACGGAAGGATCATCATGTCCGTAATCGACATCAAACCCGATGCACAGGGAAAGGTGCGCGACCTGTACGACCTGGGAGACAAGCTGCTCCTGGTTGCCTCCGACCGCATTTCCGCTTTCGACTATATCCTGGAAGACGAGATCCCGTACAAGGGCCAGGTGCTCACGCAGCTCTCTTGCTTCTGGTTCGACCTTCTGTCCGATGTGGTGGACAACCACCTTATCTCTGCCGACGTTGCCGACCTGCCCGAGAAGTTCAAGCCCTACGCCGACAAGCTGGCCGGGCGCTTCATGTTGGTTAAGAAGGCCAACATGTTCCCCATCGAGTGCATCGTGCGCGGCTACCTTACCGGTTCCGGCTTGAAGGACTACCAGAAAACGGGCTCCGTCTGCGGCATCAAGCTGCCCGAAGGCCTGGTGAACTCCTCCAAGCTGCCGGAAACCATCTTCACCCCTTCCACGAAGGCCGAGATCGGCGACCACGACGAGAACATCAGCTTCGACAAGACGGTTGAGCTCATCGGCCAGGAAAACGCCGAGGCCATCCGCGACCTTACCATCAAGGTGTACGAAACCGCTGCCGACCATGCCCGCGAGCGCGGCATCATCATCGCCGACACCAAGTTCGAGTTCGGCGTGTACGACGGCAAGATCATCCTGGGCGACGAGGTGCTCACGCCCGACTCTTCCCGCTTCTGGGCGGCAGACACCTACAAGGTGGGCGAAGAGCAGCCCAGCTTCGACAAGCAGTTCGTGCGCAACTGGCTCAACGAGAACTGGGATCGTCAGGGCAACCCGCCCCGCCTGCCCGAAGAGGTTATCAAGAAGACCAGCGAGAAGTACATCCAGGCGTACGAGAAGATCACGGGCAAGACGTTCGTCGCCCAGTAAGCTTCCGCCCGCCCGATAGAGCAACAACAAGGAGACCCAGGGATGTCCCAACGAAACCCGATGAACGAGCGCTACACCACCAACAAGCCGCAGGGGGTAACGCGCAAGAGCGCCGCATCCGCCAAGCCGGTAAGCAAGGCGGCTTCCTCGGTGCGCACCGCTTCGTCCAAGCCCGAGAAGAAGGGCCTGTTCGGTGGTTCCAAGAGCACTGGGTCTTCCGCTAAGCCTGCGGCAGCCAAGGAAGCTCCCGCGAAGGAAAAGCCCGCCAAGGCCAAAACCGCCAAGGCCGAGCCTCTTTCCAAGGAAGAGCAGCAGGCCGCGCGCAAGCACAACAAGGACTTGGAGAAGCAGGGCAAGTCGGCCGCGCGCCAGCGCAACCGCGAGATCAACCGCTTCGTTCCCGACACGGCCGAGTTCAAGAAGCTCAACCGCCGCCGCATGATCCTTTCCGGCGTTGGCTTCGCGGGCATGATCGTTGCCATCATCCTTTCTTTGGTTATCCCGCAGCTGCCGGCCGTTTCCATCGGCCTGATGATCGTGGCATGGCTGTTCTTCTTCTTCGGCATGCGCATCGACACCAAGCAGCTGCGCCCGCTGCGCGAGCAGGGCTACAACAAGGCCATGCGCCAGGCAGAGAAGAAGGCCCGCAAGAAGAAGTAGGTCTGCGGTAGGAAACAACGCTGCACCAAATGCGACTCAACCAAGGCGGCCACCGGAAACGGTGGCCGCCTTTTTAGCGTGTGGGCTGAGCATTTGGCGCGAGGTTGCCGTGCGTGCTGGCCCTGGCCAGGGCGCAGCTCCTGCTGTTGGCGCGGGGCGGGGAACGCCCATCCTGGCGTTGATAGCATTTTCTTCTGCTTTTCCGAAGGCTTGCTGGAAGCATGGCATAATAGTGCACATAGTTATGCACTATGAAGGAGCGCATCATGTCCCTCTGCGTACCGATCAAAGACCTTCGCGACACCGCCGCATTCGACGAGATGGTTACGGCCAGCCCCACGCCGGTCATCGTGACCAAGAACGGCTACGACCGTTTCGTCTGCGTGAAGAGCTCCGACTTCAGCCGCTGGGAACAGGCCGAAGCTCGCGCGCGCCTGCTTGAGCGCGTCATGATCTCCGAGCGCGAGCGCGCCGAAGGGCGAAGCGTTGATGCCTTCGAGGCAACGGCTGCCCTGAAGGAAAAATATGGCCTGTGAAGTGCGGATACAGCCTACTGCCCTGCGCGAGCTGGATGGTGTGGTTGAGTACCTGATGGCTTTCGGCCAGGGCACGGCATCGTCGTTCGTGAGCGAATGGGAAGCCACGATCGAAGGCTTGCGCGATGGCACGGTGGAGCACCGGCTATCCCGGTTCGAGGCGCTTGCCCGCCTTGGCTACCACACTGTTCTACTGAAGGGCTATGTGGTCCTCTTCTTCTACGAGGGTGAGCAGGTGGTAGTGGCCCACCTGTTCCATCAGAGCCAGGACTACGCGAGCATCGTTTTGGGCGGAAGGTAACACGAGCGTTTTCGGCTGCTTGGCTTGTTGC
>CAVHGQ010000021.1:7497-13548 GCA_963635335.1 Candidatus Melainabacteria bacterium
GGGTGCGTTAGCGCTACAATAGTGCGATACGTTTTCAAATGGCTGGAAGGCAACGATGGCAGACAACGAAATGGACTTGCACAAGATCGAACAGGGCGTTCGCCTGATCTTGGAAGGCGTGGGGGAAGACCCCAACCGCGAGGGGCTTCTGGAAACCCCGGCGCGTGTGGCGCGCATGTACCAGGAATGCTTCGCTGGCCTGCATCAAGACCCGGCCGTTCATTTCGCGACGCTCTTCGACGAGCACCACAACGAAATGGTCATCGTGCACGACATCCCCTTCTACTCCATGTGCGAGCATCACCTGGTGCCGTTCTTCGGCAAGGCGCACATCGCCTATCTTCCCTCTGAAGAAGGCAAGATCTGCGGCATCTCCAAGCTCGCGCGCCTGGTGGAAGTGTTCGCTCGGCGCCCGCAGGTGCAGGAGCGCCTTACCTCGCAGGTGGCCGATACCCTGGTTGACCAGCTGAAACCCCGCGGCGTGGCCGTGGTGATGGAGGCTGAGCATCTGTGCATGAGCATGCGCGGTGTTAAGAAGCCGGGAGCAAAGACGCTCACGAAGGCCATGCGTGGTATATTCGAGAACGATACGGCGGCCCGCGCCGAGGCGCTGTCGCTGTTGGTGGGCCGCTAGCGCCCGCGCCGGGCATCCGGCATGTGCTGAAGAAGAGCGAAAGGAAGCTTCCATGCGTTGTGTTATCTCTGTCTTGGGTAAGGACCGCAGCGGCATCGTCGCCGGCATTTCCGGGGTTCTTTCCCAGAAGGGCGCCAGCATCGACGACATCAACCAAACCATCCTGGGCGACATCTTCAGCATGACCATGCTGGTTCGCCTCGATGTTGAGACCGCCGGTTTCAACGAGGTTCAGGAAGCACTGGCCAAGGAGGCCGATGAGCTGGGCGTTCAGGTTATCCTGCAGCGTGAAGACGTGTTCCAGTTCATGTACAAGATCTAAGCGAAAGCGAGCATACGGATGAGCGAATCCCCACAGACGGGCACAGAGGGTATCCCCCAGGGAATTTCATGTGCATCGGAGGCGAAGGGGGAATTCGCGGCATTCGTCGATACCATCGCCGCCCTGCGCGCCCCCGATGGCTGCCCGTGGGACCGCGAGCAGACTCACACCTCCATCTCCCGCAACATGATCGAAGAGGCCTACGAGGCCGTGGATGCCATCGAGCAGGGTGACGTTGCCCACTTGCGCGAGGAGTTGGGCGACGTGCTTTTGCAGGTGGTGCTGCAAAGCCAGATCGCTGCCGATGCCGGTGAGTTCACCGTGGCCGATGTGTGCCGCGATGTGAACGAGAAGATGATCCGCCGCCATCCGCATATCTTCGGCAGCGAATCGGCGTCGTCGGCTGAAGAGGTCCTGAACATTTGGGACAGCGTGAAGTTGGCCGAGAAGAGCGCCGAAGACGCGCAGTCTGCCCAGCCCAAGGGTCTGCTTGAAAGCGTGCCCGTTGGCTTTCCGGCGCTTATGCAGGCGTACAAGATCTCCAAGAAGGCCGTTGCCGCAGGTTTCGATTGGGATTCCGTGGACGACGTTTGGGCGAAGGTCGAAGAGGAGATAGCCGAGTTCAAACAGGCATGCCAGCAGGGAACCGAGGCTGAAAAGGAGCTCGAGTTCGGCGATGTGCTGTTCTCCCTGGTGAACGTTGCGCGTAAGGAACACGTGGATGCCGAAACCGCGCTGCGCGCCACCTGCCGCAAGTTCCGCGAGCGCTGGGCCTTCATGGAAGGCGCCGCGTGGGCACAGGGCAAGCGAATAGAGGAATTGGACATGGCCCAGCTTCAGCAGCTGTGGGACCAGGCCAAGACTGCGCATGTGGGCGAGCCCCATGACTAAGATCTATTCCCGCACGGTGCCGCTGGGCACCGATATCGTCGATGCGTTCTGCCTGCTGCAGAAGGGCTTCACCGACCAATTCGTGTACTACGACAAGGAAAACCCCTGCCGGCTTATGGGCTTGGGGCGCTGCATCGCCCTGCCTTCGCTTGCCGAGGCCGATGTGGTAAGCCAGGATTCCCAGCACAGCCCGGTGTTCTTTTCCTTCAACCGGTTCGACGCCGAAAACCCCAAGCCCGCCGATGACATGATGGCGGCGTTCCCGCGCTTGCGCCTTTTGTTGCCCGAACTGGTGCTCATCGAAGATGAAGAGGGTACGTTCTTGCAGGTGAACAGCCTGGGCCCCGTGTACGAAGGCCGCGTGGAGCGCTTTGTGCGCCATGCCTGCGAGGCGAAACCGCGCACGCATCGGTCCATGGAGTACGTGGTGCATCGCGATTCGTTCGAGGATTGGCAGTGCGTTATGGACCTGGGGCTTTCGCGCATCGCCGAAGGCCGCATTGCCAAGCTGGTCCCCTCGCGCCGCGTGGAACTGGTGGCGAAGCAGCCGTTTTCCTCGAAGGACGTGCTGGTGAACCTGATAGACGGCAGTGCGTGCGGCACGGTGTTCATGTACCGCTACGGCGACGTATTCTTCTGCGGGTGCACGCCCGAGCTGCTTCTGCGCAAGCGCGGCTGCAACGTGCAGAGCATGTGCCTTGCTGGAACATGCCCGCGCGGCGATACGCCCGAAGAGCAGCAGCGCCAAGCCGACGAGCTTATGGCCAGCGAGAAGAACCGCCGCGAGCACGAGTACGTGGTGGAGTTCATGCGCCAGGTGTTCGCGCGCAACTGCTTCGACGTGCACATTCCCGCCGAACCCGAGGTGCGCCCGCTGCGCCATGTGCAGCACTTGCACACCCCGGCTTCCGCCAAAGTGATGGAGGGCACCACGCTGATGGGGCTGGCCAGCCAGTTGCACCCCACGCCCGCGCTTTCCGGCACTCCGGTGGGCGAAGCCCTTATGACGCTGCGTGAAGCCGAGGCATATAACCGCGGCTTCTTCGGCGGCACGGTGGGCTTCGTGGATGCGGCGGGCAACGGCGAGTTCTCGGTTGCCATCCGCTCGGGTGTGTTCGACGGCGAGCGCGGCTGGCTCTACGCTGGCTGCGGCATTGTGGAGGGAAGCGATGCTGCCAGCGAGTTCGCCGAGATAGACCTGAAGCTAAGCACGATCTTGAGCGCCTTCGAGGCGCCCAGCGAAGGGTAGGAACATGCCGAACGCAACGGTTACCCCAGGCGACCTGGGCAGATACATAGGCGCCTTCTTCGACGAGCTGATGCGCGCCGGCGTCCACGATGTGGTGGTAAGCCCCGGTTCGCGTTCCACCCCGCTTTCCATGGTTGCCTACGAGGCGCATCGCCGTCTGGGCGCAACCTTCAACCTGTACCTGGATGTTGATGAGCGCGGTGCGGCCTTCTTTGCTCTTGGCCTGGCGAAATCGACTGGGCGCGCGGTATGCGTGGTGTGCACGTCGGGCACGGCGGTTGCGAATTGGTACCCGGCCGTGATGGAGGCGAAGACCTCCCGCGTGCCGCTGATCTTGCTTTCGGGCGATCGCCCGCCGCGCCTTCAGGGCTTGGGCGCCCCGCAAACCTGCGACCAGGAAAAGGCATTCGGCGGCTACGTGCGCCGATCCTTCGCCATGCCTCAGCCCTCTGCTTCCGAGCGCGGCATTGCCCATGTGCGCCAGGTGGCGCGCGAGGCGGTTATCGCTGCGGCGCCCGGCACACACGCCGCCGCCCCGGTGCACATCAACTTCCCGTTCGATGAGCCGCTCACGCCCGATCTTCAGGCCGAGGACTTGTTCTCCGTCGGCCAGATATCCTGCGGCGAAGAGCTGCCCGCGACGGTTCTGCCCGAGCGCATCCTTGCCCCGCGCGATTCCCAGGCGTTGGCCGAGTTTCTGGACGCGCACCGCGTGGTGGTCTTTGCGGGCGAGGGCACGTTTTCCGCCCAGGCGCTTACCGACCATGCCCGTCGCGACCGCGAAGCCCAGGCCTTGCTGGCCTTTGCCGAGCGCTTCGACGCGCCCCTGCTGGCCGATCCGCTTTCCCAGCTGCGGCAATACCAGCACCCGGCGGTGATCTGCGGGTACGACAAAATCATGGCAAGCGATGAAATGCCCGCTTTCGATGCGGCGGTGCGCTTCGGCCGCTACCCCATATCCAAGCGCGCCGGCCAGGTGGTGGAAGTGCTGCGCCCCGCGCAGATTGTGGTGGACCCGTTGGAAACCCGCGACTTCGATTCTCAGACCACCACGTTCGTTGCCGCCGATCCGCTGGATTTCGTGGTGGCCATGCTCGAAGCGGGCGGCGATGCCGCCGACCCGCTGGACATGGATGCACCCCTTCCGCAGAGCATCCACGAGTGGGGCTTGCTCGACCGCGAGCGCACCGAGCGCATCCTTTCCTATGATTTCGATGCCGAGCCCGCGCTGGAGGGCTCGTACGTGCGCGCCCTGTTGGAGGAAATCCCCGCCGAATCGCTGCTGTTCAGCGCGAACAGCATGTCGGTTCGCGCGCTGGACGCCTTCTACGTAAGCAACGCCAAGCGCCTTACCGTGCTGGCGAACCGCGGCCTGAACGGCATCGATGGCACGGTTTCCACCGCAATAGGCGCTGCTCAGGAGCGCAGTCAAACGGTATTGCTCACCGGCGACCTTACCATGCTGCACGACTTGAACGCCCTGGCCCTGCAGGGCGAGATGCTGCTGCGCGAGCGCGACGGCAGCCCGCGCCCCAGCGTGCTGGTGGTGCTGCTGAACAACAACGGCGGCGCCATCTTCGACATGCTGCCGCAGAAATCGGACGACCCGTACTTCGAGCGCCTGTTCCTTACCCCGCAGAAGGTCGACTTCCTTGCTGCGGCGCGTGCATTCGGTGTGCCGGCCGAGCGGGCGAACACGCCGGGCGAGTTCCGGGAGCTGTGCCAGCGCTTCTTCGGCGAACCTGGCCTATCGTTTATCGAGGTTCCGCTTCCCCTGGCCGGGGTGAAGGAACGCTACGGCCGCTTCTAGCGCGCGGCATTCAGAAGAGGGGATAACCATGCACGACCATACCTGCGGCTGCGGCCACGACCACGTCCACGAAGACGAGCGCGAATGCTGCGGCGCGCATGATCACGCCGCCGGCGAAAGCTGCGGCTGTGGCCATGACCACGCTCACGCCCACGATCACGCCGGTCACCACGCTGCCAACGACGCCTGCGGCTGCGGCCACGCTCACGCTCACGCCCACACCGCGCCCAACGCGAACGAGGAACTGCTGGCCAGCGGTTGGCTGATGCCGAACAGGGCTGCTGCAGCCGACGCGCCCGCGCCTGCCAACGAGTTCGACTTCGCTTGGAACGGCGAGCATCTGCACGTGTACCAGTGGGGTGAGCCCGGTGCCATCCCGGTGGTTGCCTTGCATGGCTTCATGCAAACGGGCATGAGCTGGGCGGCGGTTGCCGGCGCGCTTTCCGTCGACCACTGCGTGTACGCCCTGGACTTCATCGGCCACGGGAAAAGCAGCAAGCCCACCGCGCCCGAACCCTATTCATATGATTCCGCCGTCGATTACGTTCAGGCGTTCCTCCGCGAAGTTGTCTGTGCAAACGGCCAGCGTCGCGCCCACCTTCTGGGGTATTCCATGGGCGGGCGCGTGGCGGCGGGCGTTGCCGCCAAGGAGCGCGACTGCCTGTACTCGCTGGTGCTGGAAAGCTGCAACCTGGGGCCCGCGACCGAAGAGCAGCGTACGGCCGCAGAGCAGCGCAACAACGGTTGGGCCGCCCAACTTCGTGCGGATGGCATTGCCCCCTTCGTGGAATACTGGGAGCAGCTGCCCCTGTTCGCCACGCAGCGCGAACTGGGTTTCGACAGCGTGCTTCGCGAAGAGCGCCTGGCCAACAGCGCCGAAGCCATGGCTTTGTGCCTGGAAGGCGCGGGCAAGCACGTCATGCCCTTGGAGGACGAAGCGTTCGCGATGCTTTCCGCAACGTGGGTGCCCATCAAGTACCTGTGGGGGCACGAAGACGCGAAGTCTCAGCCCATCGCGCACCGCTTCGAGCACGAGGGCTTCGACGTTACCTCGTTCAGCACGGGGCACAACGTGCATCTGGAAGCCCCCGCGCTATACACTAAGGCAGTACAGGAATTCTTGTCGGGCATCGAGCCGAAGGCGC
>CAVHGQ010000022.1:0-7473 GCA_963635335.1 Candidatus Melainabacteria bacterium
TCGCGCGCGCTCATCTTCATCACCGCAGCGGCCTCGGCGGCGCGGGTGCGGTCCTTCCACAGGATGGAAGCGAAGCCCTCGGGCGAAAGCACGGAGTACACGGCGTGGTCCTGCATGGCAACGCGGTTGCCCATGGCCAGCGCCAACGCGCCGCCGGAACCGCCTTCGCCCAGCACGATGCACACCACGGGAACGGTAAGCCCCGCCATGGCAACCAGGTTGTCGGCGATGGCGTTGCCCTGGCCGCGCTCTTCGGCCTCCATGCCGCAGAACGCGCCCTGCGTGTCTACCAGGCACACGATGGGACGGCCGAACTTCTCGGCCTGGCGCATAAGGCGCAGGCTCTTGCGGTAGCCCTCGGGCTGGGGGCAGCCGAAGTTGCGGGCGATGCGCTGCTTCAGGTCGGAGCCCTTTTCCTCGGCAACAACGGTTACCGGCATGCCGTCGATCCAACCGATGCCGCCGATGATGGCGCCGTCATCGGCGAAGCCGCGGTCGCCGTGCAGCTCGAAGAAGCCTTCCACCATGTGGTCGATGTAGAACTGCGAGGTGGGCCTGTGGATGTTGCGCGCGATCATCACGCTTTCCCATGCCGGGTTCTCGTCAGCGCCGCCCTTCTTCATGGGCAGCACCGAAGGGGCGTCGGCCATGCCGCGCTTGCGCATGGCGCGGCTCATGGCGAAGTCGCTGGTGGCGTCCACCGCCTTGCCCACCGTGTTGGCGAACAGCGAGAGCACGCCTTCGCCGCCCTTGCCGTCTTCGGCATCGGAGCCCTTTTCGCCCTTCAGGCCGAAGCGCTCGGCAACCGCGTTCTGGGCAGCGCGCATAACCTCGCGCACCGAACCGGCGGCGGAAACAGCCTCGACAACCTTGGTGTTGCCGTCTTCCTCGGCGGAATCGACGACCTGCTTCGGCGCGCTGTGCAGCGCCAGGATGCGCGAGAGCACTTCCTTCAAGTCGGAACGCTTCACGATAGCATCGATCAGGCCGTGCTGCAGCGCGAACTCGGCGGTCTGGAAGCCATCGGGCAGGGTCTGCTTGATGGTGTCCTGGATTACGCGGCGGCCGGCGAAGCCGATAAGCGCATGCGGCTCGGAGATGATGATGTCGCCCTGCATGGCGAACGACGCGGTAACACCGCCCGTGGTGGGGTCGGTGATGATGGAAACGTACAGCAGCCCCGCACGCCCATGGCGTTCGATGGCGGCGCTGATCTTGCCCATCTGCATAAGGGAAACCAGGCCCTCCTGCATGCGGGCGCCACCCGAAGCGGTGAAGATGAACAGCGGCAGGCCTTCCTCGGTGGCACGCTCAACGGCGCGCGTTACCTTTTCGCCCACAACCGAGCCCATAGAACCCATCATGAAGGTGGACTCCATGATGCAGAGTGCCACCTCGCGGCCATCGAGCTTCACCTTGCCCGTGCGCACGGCTTCCTGCAAACCGCTGCGGTCGCGCTGCTTTTCGATAAGGTCGGCGAAGTTCGGGAAGTTCAGCGGGTCGCTTTCCTCTACCACGGCATCCCATTCCTCGAACGAGCCCTCGTCGAACAGGAGGTTGATGCGCTCATCGGAGGTAAGGCGGTACAGCTCGTGGCAGGTGGGGCACTCGCCGCCCGCTGCCAGCACCGGCGCCTCGTCGTGGTAGAGCTTGCACTTGGGGCAACGGCGCCAAACCGGCTCGTAGTCGCCGAACTCGGGGTCGGGCTTGCATTCGGTCCACAGGGTATGCGCGCGATCCTTGTCCATAGGCGTAAGCACGCACATACCGTTCTGGTAGGCCACCATGCGCAGCAGCGGATCGGCCGCAAAGGCCTGGTCAAGCACCAGCAACGCGCCGGCATTGCACTGCTTGGCGGCCTGCATCACGGCGTACACGTTGGTGAACAGGCGCTGGTCGAACTTGTCGCCCACCATGGCAACGCGCGCGGCGCCGGAGCAGGCGAAACCGCGCTCCTTGTCCTTCGTGCCCGTTACCCAGATCTGAGCGATCTCGGCCTTCACGCAGGCGCGCACGCAAGCCTTCATGGAAGAGCCGTAGCCCACCACCATAAGGGGCGCACCGCCGATGGCCTGTTCCAGCAAGGGGAGCTGGTACACAACCGAGGTGCCTTGGGTAGCGCCGTTTTCCGGCATCGCTGTCATGGGCTAGGCCTCCTTCTTATCGCGCGCCATCACGTACTTCTGCGTGGCCTGGGCGCATACCTCGCCGTTCACGCGAGCCACAACCTCGGCTGCGCACATGCGAGAGGTGTTCTTCGTTATCGTTGCTTCCAGGGTTACCGTGTCGCCGGGAAGCACCATACGGCGGAACTTCGCCTTGTCGATGGCGGCGAAGTAGCCCACGTGGCCGGCCTTGCCCTCCTGCGAAAGTAGGCAGCAGGAAGCAGCCTGAGCCAAGGCTTCCATCAAGATGACCCCAGGAAGAACCGGCTGACCGGGGAAATGCCCCTGGAACAGCGGCAATTCAGGGTCTACATCGAGCTCGGCCACGATGGAAACGCCGGGCTCGCAGCTAACAACGCGGCTTACCCACACGAACGGGTCGCGGTGCGGCAGCAGCGCCAGCACGCCTTCCCTACCGCACGGAAACGTTACCGGACAACCTTCTTCAGTCTGCGCCATTACTCACGCACCTCCGCAAACGGGCTGATGGCAAGCGTGGCATTGTGCCCGCCGAAGCCCAGCGAGTTGGACAGGATTACCTTCTGCGGGCGGTCGGTAAGCGCAGTGGTGGGCACGAACACGTCGCACTCCGGGTCTTTCTCGGCGTAACCGGCCGTAGGCGGCACAACGCTCTTGGAAGCGGAGAGGGCGCAAACGATGGCCTCGATGGCGCCGGCGGCACCCAGCATATGGCCCACAACGCCCTTCACCGAGGTGACGGGGACCTGGGTTGCAAGCTCATCGCCCAAAAGCGCATGCCAAGCAGTGGATTCCACTGCGTCGTTGATATGGGTGGCCGTGCCATGGGCATTCAGGTGGCCGATGTCGGAAAGCTCGAAGCCGCCTTCGTCCAGCGCCTGGCGCATGGCGCGCACCGCGCCGTCGCCCGAAGGGTCGGGGGAAGTGATGTGGTAGGCGTCGCCCGTGGAGCCGAAGCCCGTAACCTCCGCGATGATGTTGGCGCCGCGGGCCTGAGCATGCTCAAGCGATTCCAGCACCAGGGCACCTGCGCCCTCGCCGGCAACGAAGCCGGAACGGCGCGCATCGAACGGCAGCGCGGCAGCGGCCGGGTCTTCGGACTTGGTAACGGCACCCAGGTTGGCAAAGCCTGCCAGCGACATGGGGCTGGTGCCCTCTTCGGCACCGCCGGCAAGGGCAGCGTCGGCCAAGCCGAAGCGGATAAGGCGGTAGGCCTCGCCCACGCAATGGGTTCCCGATGCGCACGCGGTAACGATGTTCAGGCAATCGCCCTTCAAGCCGTAGCGGATGGCAAGGTTGCCGGCCGCGATGTTCGAGATCATGGTGGGGATGAACAGCGGGCTCACGCGCTTGGCGCCCTTCTCATGCAGCACCACCGACTCGTGCTCGAAGATGCCCATGCCGCCGATGCCGGAGCCGAACACGCAGGCGAAGCGGTTGGCGTCCTCTTCCTCCATCTTTATGCCGGCCTGCGCCATGGCCTCGTCGGAAGCAAGGATGGCGTACTGCACGAAGGGGCTGAAGCGGCGCGATTCCTTCTTGGTGAAGCCCAGCTCAAGCGCGTTGTAGCCGGGGATGGCTCCCACAACGTTCACGCCCAGGCGCTCACGCTCTTCATCGGGAAGAAGGCTCAGGCAGCTTTCGCCGGCAACCACCTTTTCCCAAAGCGCATCCGCACCGATGCCGGCAGGCGAAACCGCGCCCACACCGGTGATAACCACACGCTTGAAGCCATTGGCTGCTGCGTTATTGCTCATAGAGACATCCCTCCATCGATTGCCAGAACCTGCCCGGTGATGTAACGGGCCTCGTCGCTTGCCAGGAACGAAACCGCGTTGGCCACGTCCTCCGGCTTGCCGAACTCCTTCAGAGCGATGCGGTCGAGCACGGCACCCGTCGCCTTTTCGCCCATCGCCTTGGTCATCGCCGTTTCGATGAAACCGGGGGCAACGGCATTCACCGTGATGCCACGTGCCGCCAGCTCTTTCGCGGCGCTCTTGGTCATGCCAACCACGCCCGCCTTGGAAGCGGCGTAGTTCACCTGGCCGGCGTTGCCGTACAGGCCCACAACGCTGGAAACGTTCACGATGCGGCCTGCGCGCTGCTTCATCATGATGGGGGCAACATGGCGAAGGCAGTTGAAGGCGCCCTTCAGGTTAACGTCGATAACCTGGTCGAACGCTTCTTCGGACATGCGCATCAACAGGCCGTCGCGCGTGATGCCGGCGTTGTTCACCAGCACATCGATGCGTCCCCACTTGTCCATGATCTGCGCCATCATTTCCTTTACGGCAGCGAAGTCGGAAACGTCTGCGCGGATGCAGAGGGTTTCCACGTTGCAGACCGCCGAAAGCTCGGTAGCGAATTCCTGCGCTTCCGCCAAGCTGTTCTCGCTGGAGCAGTTCAGCGCAACCGCGTAGCCGCGCCCAGCGAAGGCGCGCACAACGGCGGCCCCAATGCCGCGGCTTGCGCCGGTAACGAGGGCAACCGGGAAATCGGCCTTATCAACGTTCTTTGCCATAGCGCTACTCCCCTTCCTTCAAGGAAGCTTCCTGTATGAAGGCATCCCATTCCTGAATGGTTCCCAGGCGCGTGCGCGATGCGCCCTTTTCGATGCGGCGAACCAAGCCGCACAGCACGGCACCGTAGCCCACTTCCACGAATTCCGTGGCACCCTGGGCAACAAGCGCCTGCACGCTCTGCTCGAAATGAACCGGGCTTACCACCTGGGCGGAAAGGCGCTCGGCGGCTTGGGCAACCTCGAAGGGCTTCGCATCGGTGTTGCAGATTACGGGCACGCGGGGCGTGTGCCAGGAAAGCTCGGCGCACTTGGCGCGCACGGCATCGGCGGCACTGGCCATAAGCGGACTATGGAATGCGCCTGCGGTGTTCAGGCGCGCGCTGCGCTTGCCGCCCCGCTCCTTCCAGGCAACCTCGGCGCGGTCAACGGCGGAAACATCGCCGGAAACCACTACCTGGCCTGGGGAATTGAAGTTGGCGCACACCAGCACATCGCCCTGGGCGGCATCGTCGCACACCGCCTGCGCGTCCTCGTGGCTGGCTCCCAGCAGGGCCAGCATGGCGCCGGGGCGCTCTTCGCAGGCAGCAGCCATGGCGCGTGCGCGCACGTCCAGCAGCGCGAAGCCGTCGGCATCGCTCAATGCGCCGGCAGCCATAAGCGCGCTTATCTGGCCAAGGGAAAAGCCCAATACCGCCTCGGGCTGGATGCCGCGAGCGGAAAGGGCATGCGAGAGGCCCACGGAAAGGGCAACGGCCAGCATCTGGGCGTTGTAGGCGTCGTTGATTTCCTCCTCGCTGCCGCTCTGCGAAAGCTTCACCAGGTCTACCCCGGAAACCTGCGAAGCAAGCGCAAACGTTTCGGCAACTTCGGGAATGCCTAGCAGGTCGGAGCCCATACCGGGTTTCTGGGCACCCTGCCCAGGGAACATGAACACGGCCATGCTACTGCACCTGGCCCTTCCAGGCGCGCTGCGCGTTGGCATCGAGCATGCGCTGCAGGCCATCGCCCGCCCACTGCTCGGTCTGGGCCACCAGCTCGGCAAGGATCTGGGCTGCCGGCTTCTGGTCGTGCACCAGGCAGGCAACCTGCCCGGACATAAGCGAGCCGTTGTCTACGTCGCCCTGAACGGCACGACGCAGCGAGCCGGCAAGCTGAACCTCGGTTTCCGGATCCTTGGTGGGGTCGGCCTCGGCACGGCGAACAGCACGGGAGAACTTGTTCTTCAGCTGGCGCACCGGATGGCCGCCAGCGCGACCGGTAACGATGGTGTCGGCGTCCTTTGCGGCAATGACCTTTTCCTTGTACGCCTGGTCGATGCAGCACTCGTCTGCGGTAAGGAAGCGTGTTCCCACCTGAACGCCTTCGGCGCCCAGCGCGACGGCGGCAGCGAACCCGCGCCCATCGGCAATGCCGCCCGCGGCGATAACGGGGATGGAAACCGCGTCGCACACCGAAGGAACAAGCGCCATGGTGGTAAGCTCGCCGATGTGACCGCCGGCTTCGCAGCCCTCGGCCACAACGGCGTCCGCACCGCAGCGCTCCATGCGCTTGGCAAGGGCGGCGGAAGCCACCACGGGGATAACCGTGATGCCTGCTTCCTTCCACATGTCCACGTAATTGCCCGGATTGCCGGCACCCGTGGTAACCACGGAAACCTTCATCTCGGCAGCGAGCTTGGCCAGTTCAGGGGCCTCCGGGTTCATCAGCATGATGTTCAAGCCGAAGGGCTTGTCCGTCAACTGCCGGGCCAGCTCGATCTGGGAGCGAACCCATTCCACCGGGGCGGACCCGCAGGCGATGATGCCCAATCCGCCGGCTTCGCTAACCGCAGCCGCCAGCTTGGCATCGGCAATCCATGCCATGCCCCCCTGGATTACCGGCTGCTCAATACCCAATAGCTGGGTTATACGTGTCCTCATGCACAGCGCCTCTTCCTAATTCGTGCTCGTTTCGCTCGTATCCCTATCTGCGCTTACAGGGAATCGATGTACTCAACCAGGTCGCCCACGGTTTCCAGGCCCTCGGGCTCGCCGAACTCAACGTCGAGCTGCTCTTCCAGGTCGCATACGAGCTCGGTCATGTCCAGAGAGTCGATGTCAAGCTCATCGAACGTAGCGTCCTCGGTAACCTTCTCGGGCTCGATGTCGAGGTTCTCGTTCAGGATTTCCTTGATGGTATCGATGGTTGCCATGATCTGTCCTTTCTATAGCCCACGGCGCTTCCAGCCGCCGCAGTTCATCAGTCCAATTGCCCTGCAAAACGGGCAAATATCACCAGTACTTTAACAGGGTGCCAGCCCTTGTATACAAAAGCTAGATAACCTACATCAGAAGCGTTTCGGCGCCCTTCACTCACCTGGGCTTTCCGATGCGGCTTCGCGGTCGAAGAACTCCTTCACCTTGCCCACCGCCCGCACGAAAACGGCCTGCTCTTGCGCACTTAGGCCCTCGAGCGCGGCATCCACCATCTTGCGGTGGAAGGCTTCGTGTGCCCTGAAGGCCTTGCGCCCCTTCGAGGTAAGGCTCACCAGAACCTGGCGGCGGTCCACCTCGCTTTTGGATCGCAGGACGAAGCCCTTTCGCTCCAGCTTGTTCACCGCCGCCGTAAGGGTTGCCATGGTAACGTCCAGGCGCTCGGCCACCACCTTCATGGTGTTGGATTCGTGCAGACCCACGGCAGCGATGGTGTGAAGCTCCGCGATGGAAAGGCCATCGGTAAGGCGGTTCTTCAGCGAACGCTCCTCGATGCGCAGGATGGAGTTGAACGTGTCGGACAGCAGCGTGTCCACCACCGCTTTGTCGCCGCGGG
>CAVHGQ010000022.1:7716-13538 GCA_963635335.1 Candidatus Melainabacteria bacterium
CCGCCGCCGTACGTGGACTTCTTCGACCCGAAGGCGCTTCCCTTTCGCGCCGTCTTCTTCAGGTCGCCCAAGATGTCTTCCTCGTCCTTGCCTTCCAGCTGAGCGCGCAGATGAACCACCTGGTCGCGCGCAGCGGCGGCACGTTCGAAGTCCATGGCGGCCGAAGCCTCCATCATCTCGTCTTCCAGCGAGGCTATCACGCGCAGCATCTCGCTGCGGGAATAGCCGGCCAACTCCGCATTCACCTCGTCGGCGCTGCGTTTGCCCTCTTCGGTTTCCAGGTAGTCGGTGATGTCCGAGATGCCCTTCTTCACCGTTTTGGGAACGATGCCGTGCTCTTCGTTGTACGCCATCTGGATGGCGCGACGCCTGCGCGTCTCGGTAATGGCCAGGTTCATGGAATCGGTGATCTTGTCGGCGTACATGATCACCCTGCCCTCGGCGTTGCGCGCCGCACGGCCAATGGTTTGGATGAGTGAACGGTGGTTGCGCAGGAAGCCTTCCTTGTCGGCATCCAGGATGGCAACCAGCGTGACCTCGGGCAGGTCCAAGCCCTCGCGCAGCAGGTTGATACCCACCAGCACGTCGAACTTCCCCAGGCGCAGGTCGCGCAGAATCTCGACGCGTTCCAAGGTGCCGATGTCGGAATGCATGTAGCGCGCCCGTATCCCCTGATCAAGCAGGTGCTCGGTAAGGTCTTCGGCCATGCGCTTGGTAAGCGTGGTGATGAGCACGCGCTCTTTACGCTTCGCGCAGGCCTTCGCCTCGTCGATGATGTCGTCGATCTGGGAAAGGATGGGGCGCACGTCGATCTCGGGGTCAAGAAGGCCGGTGGGGCGGATGATCTGCTCCACCTTGGCCTCGCTCACGCGGTTCTCGTAATCGCCCGGGGTGGCGGAAACGTAGACGAACTGAGGGATGCGCGCCTCGAACTCGTCGAAACGCAGCGGGCGGTTGTCCAGACACGACGGCAGGCGGAACCCGTGCTCAGCCAAGGTGATCTTGCGGGAACGGTCGCCCTCGTGCATACCGCGGATCTGCGGCACCGTCACATGGCTCTCGTCGATGAAGCACAAGAAGTCGGTGGGGAAATAATCGATCAGCGTGTACGGCGGCTCGCCGGGCTTGCGGCCGTCCAGATGGCGCGAGTAGTTCTCGATGCCAGAGCAGAAACCCATGGTCTCTATCATTTCCAGGTCGTAGGACGTGCGCTGCTCAAGGCGCTCGGCTTCCAGCAGCTTGCCTTCCTCACGGAACTGGGCAAGGCGGTCGCGCAGCTCTTCCTGGATGGTGTTCACCGCGCGCTCGAGGGCAGGGCGTGCCGCAACGTAATGGGAGGCGGGCCAAACTGGCAGCGCTTCATAGGTACTCAGCACCTCGCCCGTAACGTTGTCGATTTCCGAGATCTCCTCTATCTCATCGCCCCAGAACTCCACGCGGATAGGGTTGTCCGCATAGGGTGGGAACACATCCAAAGCATCGCCGCGCACGCGGAACGTGCCGCGCTTCAGCTCGTAGTCGTTTCGGTCGTATTGGATGTCGATGAGCTTGTGGATAAGCTCATCGCGGTCCTGCTCAACCTCCTTGTCCAGGAACACGGCCATGCCGGCGTATTCCATAGGCGAGCCGATACCGTAGATGCAGGAAACGGAGGCCACCACGATAACGTCACGGCGAGAAAGCAACTGCGAGGTAGCCGCATGACGCAGTTTCTCCACCTCTTCGTTGATGGAGGCATCCTTCTCGATGAACGTGTCGGTGGTGGGAACGTATGCTTCCGGCTGGTAGTAGTCGTAGTACGACACGAAGTACACCACCGCGTTGTTCGGGAAGAACTCCTTCAGCTCGGAGGCAAGCTGGGCGGCAAGCGTCTTGTTCGGGGCAAGCACCAGCGTGGGCTTCTGAACCGCTTCGATGGTTTTCGCCATGGTGTAGGTCTTACCCGATCCGGTAACGCCCAGAAGCGTTTCATAGCGCATGCCTTGCTCGATGTTGCGGGCAAGCTCGGCTATGGCCTTCGGCTGGTCGCCCGCAGGCTCGTAAGGGGAAACCACCTCGAACGGCTGCGACGAAAGGCGCGAAACGGGAAGCTTGCCTTCCATCTCGTGCCCCTCAAGGCTCCTTAGATGCGCCATTCTTCCTCCTTAACAAACCGTAAACGATAAACACGGACTCCAGCTTGGCCAGACACATTCAGCAAAACTTACCGCACACCCATATGCAGAAGGTCCAGCTGAACCAACCTACGCAAATACGGGCGATCCCATACAGCAACGTCGCAGCCTCTCAGCATCCCCACGATTGGGGCGCCCGCCGCCCAACCGCAAGACACCATGGGCACTACGACGGCAGAGCCGCACAAACCTAGCTGATGCGCGGCACGATGTCGGAATCCCACCAGTTCTGTATCTGATCCTGGAACTGCTGAACCGTGCCATCGTTATTGAGCACCACATCGGCAATAGCCAAGCGCTGCTCTTCGGGCACCTGGTTTGCCAGACGGTTACGTGCATCCTCTTCGCTGAAGCCGCGGGATGCCATGAGACGCTGAACGCGGACTTCGGGGCTGGTGGTAACCGCCACAACAACGTCGGCATTGGTGTAGAAATCATCCCGGCCATCAAGGATAGCCATCTCCAGCACCACCACCTTGTGCGTTTGCTCCAGGGCGGCGATATGGTCGAGACAGCCCTGGTACAACCGAGGCTGGGTTATGGAATCGAGCTTCTTGGTATTGTCAGGGCTGCTGAACGCCTTGGCCGCAAGTACGGAGCGGATAACTTCGCCCTCACCATCGAAAATGTCGCTGCCGAAAGCGCATTTGAGCTCTTCCTTCATAGCAGGATTATGCAGGTTTTCGTGCCCGACCTCGTCCGCCAGAACAACGCCGGCACCCTTCTGCTGCAGAAAAGACATCAGCGTCGATTTGCCCGATCCGATTCCGCCGGTAACGAAGATCCTCATACCCTGCCCCTCTCGTTGGTTTCCCCTATTCTATCGCGCAGGAACGTGGCAAAGCGAAGCCCTTAACCAAAACAACGTCCACGTACGATAGAGCACCGATACCGCTAGCGCAGCAGCACGCCGCCAGTAGCACAGCGACAACAACACCTCTGCGCAGCGTCCCAACCCAGCAAACAAAAAAGCGGTGAACCGCACCAGGCAGTTCACCGCTTTTGAAATCAGGCTAAGAAGCTGTGTTATTCAGCAGCCTCGGGCTTGGGCTCGGGCTCGGCAACAGCGATCTCGATGCCCAGATCCTCGGCAGCAGCCTTCATGGACAGGGAGATGCGACGACGCTCGACGTTTACGTCCATAACCTTCACCTTGACGATCTCGCCAACCTTAACAACCTGAGCAGGCGAATCGATGTGGCGCATTGCCATCTCGGAGATGTGGACCAGGCCCTCGACGTTTGCGCCCAGCTCGATGAATGCACCGAAGGGAACGATCTTGGTAACCTTGCCGTCAACGATGGTGCCAACGGGGTAGGTCTCGACGAGCTTCGTCCACGGATCCTCGGTGGTCTGCTTCAGACCAAGGGAGATGCGCTCACGCTGCAGGTCGACATCGAGAACCTCGACCTCTACCTCTTCGCCAACCTTCACAACCTCGGAAGGGTGGTTTACATGGCTCCAAGAGAGCTCGGAGATGTGGATCAGGCCGTCGATGCCACCCAGGTCGACGAATGCACCGAAGTCGACGATGGAGGAAACGGTGCCCTTCAGGCGCATGCCCTTGGACAGCTTCTCCAGGATCTCGGCGCGCTCGTTCTTGCGACCCTCCTCCAGGAGGACACGACGGGAAAGAACAACGTTGTTGCGGTTGCGATCCATCTCGATGACGCGAGCCTCGATCTCGGTGCCCAGGTAGGCGGAGAGATCCTTGACGCGACGAAGGTCGACGAGGGATGCAGGAAGGAAGCCGCGCAGGCCGATGTCGAGGATCAGGCCGCCCTTGACAACCTCGATAACCTCGCCGGTAACAACCTCGCCGGCCTTGAACTTCTCTTCAACACGGATCCAGGCGCGCTCGTACTCAGCACGCTTCTTGGAAAGGATAAGGCGACCGTCCTTGTCCTCCTTCTGGAGAACCAAGGCCTCGAGCTTATCGCCCAGGGTAACGACCTCAGAAGGATCGGCATCCTTGCGAATGGAAAGCTCGCGAGCAGGAATAACGCCCTCGCTCTTGAAGCCGATGTCAACGAGGACCTCGTCATGCTCGATCTTCACAACGGTGCCGTCGATCAGATCGCCCTCGTCGAAGTCGGTCAGAGTGCCATCGATCATCTGGTTCATTTCCTCGTCGGAAATGTCCTGGAAATCGATGACGGACGTGTTCTTGATTTCGGTCAAAACGGACCCCTTTCAAAAAAGTATCGGGGACCCTTCGTACGTGCTTGAAGTTAAAACATTCATTCATGTATGTCGCGCTCTCCGAATGGGGCGCCAACAACAAACATGTCTCGGGGGCCTACAGTTTCTTGCCTGCCTTATTACAGACCAGGAAAGTATAGCATAGGGAGCCCCGCACACTGCGAAGCTCCCTATGCGAATTAATTTATTTTTTGCAGGCGAAACATACTGCGCGAAAAGGCATCGGGCAAGCCCGAAACACCCTGCGCGGGAATGATCGCACGGCCGGCAGGATACAACGCCGCCGCTACTTGTGAGCGGCCTCGAATTCCTTCATGTAGTCCACCAAGGCCTGCACGCCTTCTACCGGCATGGCGTTGTAGATGCTGGCGCGCATGCCGCCTACCGTGCGGTGGCCCTTGATGTTCTCGATGCCATGTTCCTTGGCGCCCTTCACGAACTCGGCGTCCAGGTCGGCATCGCCGGTGACGAACGGCACGTTCATGATGGAACGGTCCTCCTTGCGGGCCGTTGCCGTGTAGAAATCGGTGGAATCAAGGTAGTCGTAGAGCAGCGCGGCCTTGTCCTCGTTGCGCTTCTTCATGGCCTCCAGGCCGCCCTGGGCCTTCAGCCACTTGAACACCTTGCCGCAGATGTAGATGCCGTAGCACGGAGGGGTGTTCGACATGCTGCCCGCGTCCGCCTGGGTCTTGTAGCGCATGATGGTGGGCGTGTTGGGAAGCCACTCTTCCTTCACCAGGTCGTCGCGGACGATGACGATGACCACGCCGGCAGGGCCGACGTTCTTCTGCACGCCGCCGTACACCAGGCCGTACTTCGACACATCGATGGGCTCGGAGAGGAAGCACGAGGAAACGTCGCTTACCAGCGGCACATCGCCCGTTTCGGGGAGCTTATGGTAATGCGTGCCGTAGATGGTCTCGTTCTCGCAGATGTACACGTAGTCGGCGTCGCTGCGGAACTCGAGCTCGTCGACGTTGGGGATGTACGAGAAATTGCCGTCCTCGCTGGAGGCCACGCAACGCGCATCGCCGAAGATCTGGGCTTCCTTGAAGGCCTTCTTCGACCAAGAGCCCGAAACGATGTAATCGGCCTTGCCGTTCAGCATGAGGTTCATGGGGATTGCCGCGAACTGCTGGGTAGCGCCGCCCTGCAGGAACAGCACATGGTAGTTGTCGGGGATGCCCATGAGCTCGCGCAGATCGGCCTCGGCTTCCTCGATGATGCCCTTGAACGCGGCTGAACGGTGGCTCATCTCCATAACCGACATGCCCGTGCCCTTGTAGTCGAGCATCTCTGCGGCGGCCTCGCGAAGCACTTCTTCAGGAAGCACTGCCGGGCCTGCGGAAAAGTTGTACACCCTAGCCATAGTTCAAAGTCCTTTCGACGGCTGCGCAAGCCAGCGCGCAGCTGAATCCAATAGAGGTACTTTAGCAGAGTGGAGCA
>CAVHGQ010000023.1:0-13530 GCA_963635335.1 Candidatus Melainabacteria bacterium
ACCGGCGCGCTCAACGTTCAGGATCTTGCCGCGCAACGGCATGATGGCCTGGTACTTTCGGTCGCGCGCTTGCTTCGCGGAACCACCTGCAGAATCGCCCTCGACGATGAAGATCTCGGAATCGGCGGGGTTCTTGCTGGAGCAGTCGGCGAGCTTGCCGGGCAGGCTGAAGGAATCGAGCACGCCCTTGCGGCGCGTCATTTCCCTTGCCTTGCGCGCAGCTTCGCGGGCCTTCAGCGCCTGCGAGGCCTTGTTGATGATGCGCTTTGCGGGAGCGGGGTTTTCCTCTAGGAATTCCGCCAAACCCTTGGCCACGGATGTCTGCACCAAGCCGCGGATCTCGGTATTGCCCAGCTTGCCCTTAGTCTGGCCTTCGAACTGCGGATCGCGCAGCTTCACGGACACCACGGCCGAAAGGCCTTCGCGGGTGTCGTCGCCGGAAAGGTTGCTTTCCTTTTCCTTCAGCAGGCCCTTCGAGCGGGCGTAATCGTTGATGGTACGGGTAACGCCCTGCTTGAAACCATCGAGGTGGGTGCCGCCGTCGATGGTGTGGATGTTGTTCGCGAAGGAAA
The DNA here is from genome assembly GCA_963635335.1 of Candidatus Melainabacteria bacterium. GTDB lineage: Bacteria > Actinomycetota > Coriobacteriia > Coriobacteriales > Eggerthellaceae > Anaerotardibacter. The sequence goes on from CAVHGQ010000023.1 coordinate 573, forward strand.
GAACGCCGTTGCTGGAGTAGGAGGAAGACCACTGCATGGCAACCTCCACCATGCCGTCTTCGTTTTCCGCTTCGAAGTACACGGGCTCGTTCAGGGTTTCCTTGCTGGCATTCAGGAACTTCACGAAGTCCACCAAGCCGCCCAGGGCCTGGAACACCTCGGTCCTGGGAGAGCCGTCCTCTTCGGGAGTGCGCTCGTCGGAAAGCGTGATCTTCAAGCCCTTGTTTAAGAACGACATCTCGCGGAAACGCGTTTTCAGCGTTTCGTAGTCGTAGATAGTGGTCTCGCGGAAGATCTCGGGGTCGGGCCAGAAGGTTACCGTGGTGCCGCTGCTCTCGGATGTGCCCACCTCATGCAGCTTTTCCTTGGTCTTGCCATGGTCGAACGAGATCTCATATTCCTTGCCGTCGCGGCGCACGCGCACTACCACCTGGGTGGAAAGCGCGTTCACTACCGAAACGCCTACGCCATGGAGGCCGCCGGACACCTTGTAGCCCTCGCCGCCGAACTTGCCGCCGGCGTGCAGGATGGTAAGGACTACCTCTACGGTAGGGATGCCTTCCTTCGGGTGGATGTCCACCGGGATGCCGCGGCCGTCGTCGACCACGGTGATGGAATTGTCTTTATGGATGGTTACCTCGATATGCGTACAGTAACCTGCGAGTGCTTCATCTACTGCGTTGTCAACGACCTCGTACACCAGATGATGAAGGCCGCGCGGACCGGTAGAGCCGATATACATACCGGGGCGCTTGCGCACCGCTTCCAGGCCTTCCAAGATCTGGATGTCTTGGCCGCTATAGTGGGATTCGTTTGAAGCCACGTATCTCCTCCTTGCGCATGAATGATCGCGAAACCGGCAAGTCGGCATCGCGCAGAGGGATTAATAAACTTCAATATTGTACCAGAATCGCATGTATATAACCCGCTTCGGGCGGGCGTTTGAAGCTATTCAGAACGATTCTGCGGCCAGAAAACACAGTGGGTTGAGTGAAAACTATCCCTTGCGGCCATTTAGGCGCTTATTCGCCGCCATAGCGCGCTTGAACGAGTTGCGCAGGGCAGGGTCTTCGATGCCGGCGGTAAGCTCTTCGATACGGGCGAGGGCTTCCGGGTCGTCAGTAGCGCACGCACCGCTAGGGTTCGCGGCCTGCTGCGGCGCGGCGGCATCGCAGAACGGATGGCTTTCGCGGTACTTCCCCTTCGAGATACGGATCTCGAACACATCTACCAGGGTGTCGAACTTCTCGCGGTACTTAAGGCGGACTAGCTCGCGCCGAGCGTTCAACTCGGCGGCGCAGGTGGAGTTGTCCAGGTACACCACCAAGTCGAACATGCCCTTCATCGACTTGCTCTTCAGCAGGTACACGGAATTGACGTGCTTCAGGATGAACGGATCAACCACTTCGGCGAATTGGGACTGAACCTGCTCGATGCGCCGTTCAACCAGAACACGGCTGCGCACTTCTTCCGGCATCCGGGAAAGGAACGAGTCGATGGGGCCGGAAACCGACTTCAGGGCATTTTGCCGCTGATTCACTGCATAGATATAGCGATACGGATCGCTCTTCGAGGAATGTTCGCCATTTATCGCCATCACGCAACCTCCCCGATTCGCACAATACGGCCGTCCAATGAAGACAGGTCGCCCAAGGCCTCCGCATTGGTGGCAGTGATAAATGTTTGCACGTCGCCCGACATCAACGAGAGCAGTGCCTCGCGGCGGGAGCCATCGAGCTCGCTCATCACATCGTCGAGCAACAGCACGGGCGATTGGCCAAGCCGCTCCTCGATCAGTTCCACTTCCGCGACTTTCAAGGCAAGCACCAGCGAACGCTGCTGGCCTTGGGAGGCAAAGGTTCGGGCGCATTTGCCGTTCAGATAGAACTCGATGCCGTCGAGCTGAGGCCCCTGGGTGCACGCCCGGCGCTCGCGTTCTTTCAGCGAATCGCGCTCCATCGCCTCGAGCAGCGAAGCGCGCGCATCGGCGCGCGAGATAGCGGGAACCTCAGGGAACCGGGAATAATCAACACCATCGCGAAGCCAAGAGGGCACGTACGCCAGCGAAACCTCCTCGTTGCCGCCCGAGATCCGAGCATACGAATCCTTCAGATAGGGCTCTAGCGCGGAAAGCATACTGCGGCGCAGTTGGAACAGCTGCGAACCGACAGTGGCCAAGATATCGTTGATGCTCTGCAGGTAGATGCCCGAGCCGCCCTCTTTCAGGTAGCGGTTCTTCTGTCGCAGCACTTTCTCGTAATCTTTCCTAACGGCCTGGTAGTTCGCGCTGAGCTGCGAGCCCAGATGGTCGGCCTGCGCACGGCGCACCGACTGGGCGCCTTTCACCAGTTGCAGGTCGTCAGGGGAGAACATCACCGAAGGCAACAGCCCCCGCAAATCCCGCGGGCGCTTCTTCTTGCCGTTCAGCCGGTACTCGCGCGCGTCGTGTTTCACGTGAAACTCCAACGAAAGCTGGCGGCCATCGCCCTGCAGGTCTACCGCGAACATACCCGAATCAGCCCCATCGCGCACCAGGTGAGCAGGCGTCGGATTCCGGAACGACGAGAGCGCGGTTACCAGCTGGATGCCCTCGAGCAGGTTGGTCTTCCCAACCGCGTTCGGCCCAACGATAACGGTAAGCCCACCGATATCGTTTAGTTCGAAATCACGGTACGAACGAAAATCCCGGCAGTGCAGGTGCTCGATTCGAAGTCCCACGTCCTATCGCCCGCTGGAAGCTACACGCGCACGGGCATGATGAGGTACAGGAAGTTCTCGCCCTCGGCGCGAAGGATGCCCGGCTTCATGGAACCGAACAGGTCCAGGTGCACTGCATCGGTGTCGATGGAGTTCAGGCCATCCAGCATGAAGGTGAAGTTGAAGGCGATATCCACCGATTCGCCCTGCACCTCGCAGATAAGGTTCTCTTGCGCGTTGCCGATATCCTGGGAGTTGGCAACGAGGGTAACAACGCCTGAATCAGCGTCAACACGCACCTGAACAGGGGAAACCTTGCTGCTCATCAGCGAAACGCGGCGGACTGCATCGGTAAGCGCGTGGGTGGAAAGCGTGGCACGCGTAGTGAACCCGTCGGCGATGAGCTGCTTGTAGTTCGGGAAGGTTCCCTCGATACGGCGGTTGATGAACGTGACGTCGCGATAGGAAACGATGATCTGATTGTCGTTCAGGGCAAGCGTGATAGGGTCGTCGGACTGTGGCAGGGAAGCGATATCCTGCAGGAAGCTGCCGGATATAACCGCCTCGAATTCTTCGGGGCACGGCGCTTCCAGTTCCGTTTCGGCAACGGCCAGGCGGTACGAGTCGGTTGCGACCATCTTCAGCGACGTTCCCACACAGGAAACCAGCACGCCAGTGAGCACCACGCGTGTTTCATCATGGGAAACCACCTTGGCAGTGCGCTTGACCATGGAAGAGAACGCCTTGAACGGGAACTGGGCTTCCTTGTCGGCCTCGATTTCAGGGAATGCCGGGAAGTCGAGCGGGTTCAGGGCCTTCACCGAGAACGTGGTGGTGTCGCAGAACACCGAAGCGGTGGAATCATCGGCTTCCACGCGGACGGCCATGTCGGGCAAGGTCTTCACGATGTCGAGGAACAGCTTCGCCGGAACCACGGTTTCGCCCGTCTCTTCGACCATGGCGAAGCAGGTTACCCTGATGGAAAGCTCGAGGTCGGTTGTCTGCAGCGTAATGCGGCCTTCTTCTGCTTTGACGTACACGCCAGCGAGTATGGAAAGCGTCGAACGGGTAGAGGAGCCCTTCACTACTACCGATAGGGCATTCTGCAGCTCGGATTGGTTGACGCTGAATTTCATACGTACTCCTCTACTACGGTTCACGGTTAAGTATGATACCGAATCTTCCCAAGGCATCGAGCCGAAGCTTGAGCCTTGGTTTTTCCATCTGGCTTTTCCAGATGGTTTCTTTCTTTCTTATTCTTAATTAAATACTTAGTAGTAATGATAGTAAGGGCATTTGATTTGTTGATAACTTTCAAACGCCCAGTTCATCCGCAGAAAACAACGACTGTTAACGATGTTGATAACCAGCCTCGGTTTCCACATGGATAACGTGGGGATAACTTTTTCGACACGGTTGCGCGGATATCCGCCGGCTTATCCGCGGGTTATCAACATCCCTCAGCGCGCCTAGTACTGCTGGATGCGGATCTTTTCCCGGATTGCCTCAAGCTCTTCGCGGAGGTTGCGGTCTTCTTGCAGGCGGTCGGCAACCATGTCGCACGAGTGCATCACGGTGCTGTGGTCGCGGTTGAACGCCTCCCCGATGTTCTTCAGGGTGGTTTCAGAGAGCTCCCTGCACAGGTAGATGGCAACCTGGCGTGTTCGTGCGATGTCGCGCTTGCGCGTGGAGCCAACAAGGTCTTTGTGCGGAACGCCGTAGAAATCCTCCACCGCTCCCTGCACCATGTCGATGGTGATGCGCCGCTTGCCGCCGCCCAGGAAGTGGTTGCCGAGCAGTTCCTTTATCTGAGTCTCGGAAAGCTCTTCGCTGCCGCTCATCTTGATGGCGAAGATGACGTTGGTTACCGCGCTTTTTAACTCGCGGATGTTCGAGCTGGAGTTCTCCACGATGTAATCCAGCACCTTATCGGGGATCTCGAGCGATATGCCCTCTTTGGTGCGGTAATGCTTCACGAATCCCCTGATGATGTTGCGTTTCGTCTCATCGTCGGGCGGCTGGATGTCGATCGTGGCACCCGAATTGAAGCGGGAAACGTAGCGCTCGTCCAGGTCGATGTTCCTGGGTGCGCGGTCGGCGCTGAACACGAACTGCTTGCCCTTCGGGATCATCGAATTGAAGATGCGGAACAGCGCGTTCAGCGTGCCCGGTTTGCTTTGCAGCCCTTGGATATCGTCGATCAGCAGCACATCGGCTTGCTGGAAGAAGCTCTCGAAGTTCTTGAAGCTCTGCTTGTCGACGCTCTTCTCTATCGCGGCCTCGGAATATTTGTTCACCAGCTCCATCGAGTCGATGTAGCAGACGTTCAGGTTGGGGTACTGCTCCAGGATATAGTTCCTGATGGCGCACATAAGATGCGTTTTGCCCACGCCTGAACGGCCGTAGATGAACAGCGGGTTCAGCTCGGATGCGCCCGGGCGTTCTGCCACCTCAAGGGCCATGTTGTAGGCCATGCGGTTCGACTCGCCGATAACGAACGAGTCGAACGTGAGGGAGCTTTCCGTGTTCAAGGGGTCGCCCTCGCCCTGCGCGCCGGGCTTGCTTTCAACCTGCGCGGCCTCTTCGTGCTGGGGCTGCGGATGCTCTGCGGCGGCGGTGCCAGCAGCGGCCTGCTGCTGAGCATTCGTCTGGCTGGCTGGTGCCGCCAGCGGGGATTCGCCTTGCTCTGGGTTGCCGCCTTGGACGCTGCCTGTTGGCGTAGCGCTCGCTGGTGCAGGCGCAGCTGGCACAGACGGCGCTGCGGGCGACGGTGCTGCGGGCGTAGCTGGCGCGGTTTGCGCAGGTGCGGAGGTGGGGTCTACCTCGATGAGCACGGTGAAGTCCACATCGTAGAGGTCCTTCAAGGCCTGCACGATGTCCTTCATGTAGTGCTTTTCGATCCAGTCCTTGATGAAGCCGTTGTCGGAGGTGAGCATCATGAAGCCGGGGCTTGCCGCTTGGATCTGCACACGTGAAAAGAACGCGTCGATCTGCGATGCGTTCACGTTCGGGTACGACTTAAGCTGCCGTATCAGGTCTTTCCACGTTTGCTCTAGATCCATGGTTCCTTATCTTCTTGTTGCGCGCTTCGTCGGCGGCTTTCGGTAGGATTTCGCTGGCTACAAGGATAGTGCAACCTGTTTGCCTTGGGTGGTGAGGCTGCGCTTCTTGTTCACCTTCTGCACCAAACCGAGCTCTTCCATCTTGGACAGCGCCGTATGGACGCTGGAAACCGCTATGTCGGTGAGCTTGTTTATCTCGCTTACGCCCAGGATTTTGTCGGGCAGAAGCTCTTTGAGTATCGCTTCCTCGTTTTCCGTCAGGTCGAAGACGGGCGGCTCGACCGGATGTGCGGGCTTTTCGCTTGCCGGAACAAGGCTGATGGTAACCACCGAGCCCTGGTTCACGTTGTCTTCTATCTCTATTCGCCCGTGCGAGGTTTCCAGGTAGTCCTTCACGATGGGCAAACCCGAACCTACGCCGCGGATATAACGCTTCATGGACTCGATTGCGGAAGAGAAGCCCGGTTCCTGCACCAAGTCCTTGTTCTTGATGCCGGGACCCTGGTCGGCGAAGCGGATGGTATTGCCCTGGTCGAATATGGAAACCACCACCTCGCAGAATTCCGCGTGGATGAAGTTCTCGGACACTTCGCGGATAACGGTGTAGGGAATCATCCCGCCTTGCTCTTTGGCGTTCTTGTAGGTAAGCGAGGCGATGTGCTCGATGTATTCGTGTGTGGGCCCGCCCTGCACCTGTATGACGCGCGGCGCGGTTTTCAGCGAGTCGTAGATGGCTATGCGTGCCGGCGAGCTTATGTAGTTGTAGTCGAATGCGTGCTGCGTTTCCGCTTCGTCCGGGAATGCGCCGCCGTTCATGGTGTGCGCATTCGCCTCGTTGCCGTAGGTTGCCTGTTCGACGAACGACGGAACAAACGGCTGCGCGCTTGCCTGGCCGGCCGCGCTCTGCTGCGGTTGCTGCGGAGCGCTCGTGGCGGCTGGGTAGGCCATGGTTTCGGCTTGCGCTGCGGCCGCCATGGGCTGGTTTTGGTTTTCCACCGGGAATTGGGGGGTTGACGCGGGTTGCCAACCCATGGGTTGTGGATATCCGTAGTAAGGAACCCCATATTGCGGGGGAATGCCCTGCGCTGGTGTGTACGATCCAGGCGCTGCCGGGTACGCTCCGACGGCGTTTGCTGGGTATGGTTGCGCGAAATTCGCAGCGGGTTGGTAGGGCGCTGTGCTCGCCGGTTGCGCGCCTGGTTGAGGCGCGGCCTGGGGGCTGAAAGCAGCGCTTTCGGCTGCTGGTCGCTCACCGTTTTCCATCGGTTGCATATGTGGTGCGTTTTCTTGGTTCATGATGCTTTCCGATTTTTCGCAAGGGGGTGAAAAAGCTCGAATACCGCCCCGTAATCCAGCGCTATCCAAGCTGACCTTTTCAGCATTTTAGACAGCTATTCACCGTTTTTCAATCTTATCCACCTTTGCCAACAAGGGTTTTCCGGCTTTTCAACAATCTTTCAATAAAATGTGGAAAACTACGAAAACCAGGAACGGACAATCTTGAAAACCTTGAAAGCAAGGTTGAAATCCTGGTTGCCGTTCATTGCCCGCCGTGGTTTTCCCTGTTGCGCAGCGTGCTGGATTCGGCGGTTTCCGCCTTCGTCGAAGCTCAGGTGTTTCACGGCAAACATATCTACTAGATACGCTAATCTAGCTGCGTATTCGGTAGTGTCTTGCCTTTCGGCGCCCAAGATCGCCCACTACTTAGAAGGCCGCTATCGAACCATCTACCGCAGTCTGGGATAATAGGGCGAGGAAGGGCTGAGGTGCCTTTCCGAGTTATCAACATTATCCACATTGCTATATAGCCTGCTTGTGGATAACTTGCCAATCTTGGGGAAAGCGGGGTTTGTCATGAACATTTCAGTTCCATTGGAGGGCGGTTTGCTGCCCGACCGGTTTGGAAAGTACTCGGCTGAAGAGCTGAGGAAAGACGGGAACAACATCAATTCGTTCCCGGTGCACATCGAAGGCGTTCCCGCCGCGGCCAAGTCGCTGGCGCTCACTTTCATCGACTACGACTCCACTCCGGTTTGCGGTTTCGTTTGGATCCATTGGGCCGCTTGCGACATCGACCCGTCTACGACGCTGGTGCCGGAAGGGGCAAGCCATTCGGGCTTGTTCAAGTTCACGCAAGGGGCGAACAGCTGCGTTTCCCGCGCAGAAGAGACCAGCGAAGACGTGGTAAACGGCTACATCGGTCCCTGTCCGCCCGACAAGAACCACCGCTACACGCTGTGCGTTTACGCGCTCGATTGCGAGTTGGGTTTGCCCACCGGCTTCTACTTCAACGAGCTTCATTGGGCTATGGGAGGCCATGTTCTCGATTCTGCCACGCTTGATATGGAGTCGCGCGCGTAGGGTATGCCGAAGTTCGCGTGTGCATTGTGTGGATCGGCGGCTTGGAGCCTGATGGGGCAGCGCCTTTTTCCTTGACGCTCATTTCTCCCATCGTATAATTTCGAGGTTACTGTAAATCTGAAAGGAAAAGTGATGAAGCGCACCTATCAACCGAACACCCGCAAGCGCGCAAAGACTCATGGTTTCCGTGCACGTATGGCAACCAAGGGCGGCCGCGCCGTTCTTGCCGCTCGTCGTGCCAAGGGCCGCAAGCGTCTCTGTGCCTAATTTTCCTTGTGAGAAACCGTGTTAGGAACCATTAAATCCAGCACTGAGATCTCCTACCTGTTCTCGCACGGAAAACGACATGCAACTCCTGTCGGTACATTGATCATGTACCGGGGGGATACCCAACACGGCCCTAGCGGCCGTGTTGCATTTATAGCCGGCAAGAAGAATGGCAATGCGGTTTGGCGCAACTCCGCGAAAAGACGTATGCGCGCCGTTTGCCACGACCTTGGCGGCCCCTGGCCGGAGTTGAACGTCCTTTTCGTGGCGAACAGGAAAACCACGCGAGCATCCTATGGAAGGGTGCTTGCGGAATGCAAGAAGATCGTCGAATCCTACCAAAGTGAAGAGCGCTAGCCGTGAAACGCCTATGGTCGGGCATCGCATCGATTCCGAAATCGCTGCTGTTGCTCTTGATCAAGTTCTATCGGCTGGCAATCTCTCCCCTTCTGCCGGCAACCTGCCGCTTTATCCCGACTTGTTCGGAATATGGGCTGACCGCCGTTAAGAGATTCGGCTTTCTGAAGGGGTTGTACCTAACATGCAGGCGCATACTAAGGTGCAGGCCCGGCGGAGGCAGGGGGTACGATCCCGTTCCCGAGCAGTTCCGCTTTTTCAATAAGTAGATTACCGACCGAGAGGATTTAGTACTACATGTGGGAAGCGTTTAAAGACGCGATCTTCTGGTGCATCGAGGCTGCATACGGTTTCGTTGCTGACTGGGGTCTGGCCATCGTCATCGTCACGCTGATTCTTCGCCTGATCCTGTTCCCTCTTATGCAGAAGCAGATCAAGTCTTCTTACCGAATGCAGCAGTTCAGCCCGCGCATTCAGGAGATCCAGGAAAAATATGCCGATGACCAGCAGCGTCAGGCAGAGGAAATGCAGAAGGTGTACGCCGAGATCGGGTTCAACCCCATTACCGGTTGCCTGCCCCTGCTCCTTCAGATGCCGATCTTCATCGCTCTGTTCCAGGTACTGCAGGAAATGGGCAGCCGCACCGAGGGCATGACCTACTCGTTCTACAACATCCTGCCCAGCCTGATCTCTTCCCCTTCCACGATGTTCAGCCAGGATTTCGTATCGTTCATTCCCTACGGCATCCTGCTGCTGATCTTCGCCTTCTGCACGTTCCTGCCTTCCTTGCTTCAGCAGGCCGGCACGAACAGCCCGCAGAAGAACCAGACCATGATCATGATGGGCATCATGTCCCTGTTCATGCTGTGGCTTGGTTGGGGCTCCCCCACGGGCGTTCTGCTGTTCTGGGCAACCTCTTCGCTGTTCGGCGTTTTCCAGCAGATCATCTCCACCCGCGTGTTCAAGCACAAGGATGCCGAGATCGAGGCTGAAAAGGTCGAGGTCAAGCCTGTAGAGGTCGATGTGGTGCGCAAGGAAAAGAAGAAGCGCCCCACCAAGAAGAGCAAGTAACCACCGGTTGCAGCTAGCGTAATATCGCCGTCTCCTCCCCCTATGTGGCACTGCCGTATAGGGGGAGATTTGAATGTAAGGAGGTTCTCATGGAAGAAGAGAACGAAGCAAAGGCAGTGGAAGCTGCTGAAGTCGAAGCTGACGCTCAGTACAGCGAGGAAGAGGTCGACAAGATCGCGGATACCGCTATCGAGGCGATCCAGGACATCTTGAAGCACTTCAACGTCGGCGAGGTGGAAATCGAAGAGTACGAAGGCGACGAAGGCGAGCTTATCCTCGACATCACCGGCGACGACCTTGCTGTGCTCATCGGGCGCCATGGCAAGACCTTGGATGCGCTGCAGTTCCTGATCTCGTCCATCACCACCCGTACGGTGGGGCATCGTTATCCCATCGTCGTTGACGTTGAGGGGTACAAGGGTCGCCAGCGCCAGAAGCTTGAAGACATCGCCAACAATGCCGCTGATAAGGCTGTTTCCCAGGATCGCAGCATCAAGCTGCGTCCCATGACGCCGTATGAGCGCCGCATCATCCACGTTGCGCTTCGCGACGACAGCCGCGTTGAGACCATCAGTGAAGGCGAAGGCCGTGCGCGTCGTGTTGTGGTGATCCCCAAATAGGCCGTGGCCTGGAAAACGAAAGCGATCAAATGACTGAGATAAACGTTCCTCAGCCAACTGTCGAGCAGCGAAAGCTGCTCGATCAGCATTTACGGCTTGTTATCGAGGAAAACAAAACAACCAACCTCACGCGCATCGTCGATTGGGAAAGCGCTCAGGTCCTGCATATCGAGGACTCGGTCCAGGGCTTCCCAGAGGTTGACGCCGCTTCTGAAGGGCAGTACTTGGACATGGGTTCCGGTGCTGGGTTCCCCGGCATTCCCTTGGCGATCCTTACGGGTAGGCAGACCTTGCTCGTTGATTCCGTAGGCAAGAAGACTAAGGCCTTGGATAAGTTCATTGCCGAGCTTGGCCTTGCGGGAACTGCGAGTACCTATCATGGCAGGATCGAGGACTTGGCGGTCGAGCATCCTGAGGAGTTTTCCGTTATCACTGCTCGGGCTCTTTCTCAGCTTTCGTCCTTGCTCGAGCTTGCTTCGCCGCTCCTTCAGAGGGGCGGCAGGTTGGTCTGCTACAAGACGCAGCCTGAGTCCGAGGAGCTTGAGCATGCGAAGGCGGTGGCGCGAAAGCTTGGCATGGAGTTCGTTTCGAGCCGCGGGTTCACTCTTTCCGATGGCGAGACGCAAAGGGCCATCATCGTCTTCGAAAAGAAGCACAAGCCTTCAATGAAGCTTCCAAGAAGAGTTGGTTTGGCTCAGAAAAAGCCTTTTTAGTTAAAACAGCACCTTAGATCGAATCTAAGGTGCCGTTTTTGTTCTGATGATAAATGACTCATTGGAATTCCGGTTCGTTGGTCACAGGCGCTCTCAGAGCTTCGATTTTTCAGCACTGATTCAAAAAATCACTCTCTAACGGCCGGCTGTCGTGCGCTGGCTCCGTTAATTTTCCGAACTGTTGAATAATCTGTTTCGCCGCTATTTTCCGACAAGCGCCAGCAGGGTATCATTGGAAGACAAAAGCAAGGAGCGCCTTCTTGTATTCGAACGGCTTGTTTCTTGTTTTGCGTGCTATTTCTTTATCGAGTGGCTGCTTACTGCAACTCACCTCGATTTGTATATATTTTCCCTCACTGTAGGATTGCTGCTAAGCCTGCAAAGAAGCAGGTTTCACGTGAAACAATAGGGACAGCTGTTGAAAGGAGAGCTCGTGGGATTCTTCGGTAGTCGTAAAAAAGCCAAGAACATACCAGTGACTTCCGTTGTTGAGCCAGAAGCCCCAGAGGACATCGAACAAGAGGTTATCCAAAGCGGTTTCGATGAGGTGAACGAGCAAGCCCAGGTTGTGGAAAGGGAATCCGAGCCGGAACCCGAGGAATCTTCCGATGCTCCCGCTGCACCGGCCCAGGAAGAGCCGCTGGAAGAGGAAGAAGAGGATGACGGTTTCCGCTCCTTTGTTCCGTTCCGCGACAAGCCGCCTGTTTCGCACGTTATCGGTCAAACCAAGATCCTTGCCATCATCAACCAGAAGGGTGGGGTTGGTAAGTCCACCACCGCGGTTAACCTGTCTGCTGCGCTTGGCAGCATGGGCAAGGAAGTCCTTCTTGTGGACCTTGACCCTCAAGGCAATGCGACAAGCGGATACGGTATCGATAAGCGTGCTCTCGATGCCTGCGTTTACAATGTCCTGCTCGGGGAAACTCCGGCAGAAGACGTTATCCTGTCCTGCGTTGCGGAAGGCGTCGACGTTCTTCCTTCCACGATCAGCCTAGCGGGCGCAGAGGTGGAGCTGGTAAACGAGATGGCTCGAGAGAATCGTCTTAAGAGTGCGCTGGGGAGCCTTCGCGGCCGTTACGATTACATTCTGGTCGACTGCCCGCCTTCCTTGGGTTTGCTCACCATCAATGCGCTTGTGGCCGCCGATAAGCTGCTGGTGCCGATCCAATGCGAATTCTACGCACTGGAAGGTGTGACAAAACTTCTTGATTCGATGAAACGTGTCAAAAGTATTCTGAACCCAAGCCTTGATATCTTCGGCATCGTCCTCACTATGTACGATTCTCGAACCAACCTTGCCAATCAGGTGGTCAACGAGGTCCGTTCCTTCTTCGGCGATGCGGTCTTCGAGACTTTGATCCCTCGCACCGTTAAACTGTCTGAAGCTCCAAGTTACGGCCAATCGATCATTGAGTATGCTCCCGACAACAAGGGAAGCCTTGCTTACATCGATTTGGCTAAAGAGGTGATTGAACGTGGCTAAACAGAAAAGTGGCCTCGGGCGCGGCCTTAACGCGCTCTTCGATGAAAGCCCCCGTCCTGCGGCTGCTGAAGCCCGCCGTGAAACTGCGGCGCCGGCTGCCCCTGAGGCACCTGCCCCTGTGAAAGAGGAGGGTAAGGTTCCCAGTGAAAGCGCGCAGGTGGACAACCAAGGGGTTCTGCACAGGGCCCTGCGCGATCGAGCCAATGCGGTTGCAAGGAAGAGCAAGAGCTCTTCCGACATCTATATATCGGAAGCGGCTTTGGAAAATGCCAAGGTTGTTTCACGTGAAACCAAGAAGCCCATCCATCAGGTTGGCTCGGGTACCAC
>CAVHGQ010000024.1:0-9954 GCA_963635335.1 Candidatus Melainabacteria bacterium
GATCCGCTCTTCATGGCCTGCTCGGCATCGCGCGCGCTGCGCAGCGCCGCCACAAGCTCGTCCATGGAAAACATCTGCGCGAAGGCGCGATGGTTCTTCAGGCGCCAATCGGGCATCTTCAACACCGAGGCAATGCGTGCTTGCTCACCACGCCGCGTAAGAGCCTTCACGGTGATAAGCTCGCGGATGCGCGTGGTGCACATCGCCAGCAGCGCGAAGGGCGAGGTTCCGCCCAAGCGGTTCATAAGGTAGATGCACCGCGAGGCGTTCCTGCGGGAAAAGGCATCCACAAAATCCCAGGGCTTCACTTCAGCGGTGCGGGCAACCAAAGCCAGAACCTCGTTCTCGTTCACCGGGTCAGTGCCCCTATGCGAAAGCGAGAGCTTCTTCAGCTCGCCATCCAAGGCAACGGTATTGGTGCCCACAAGATCGATCAGTGCCGCAGCCGCGCCTTGCGTCAAGGCAATCCCATGGCCAACCGCCATCGAGCGCACCGCGCCGGAAAGATCACGTCGCGCAAACGGCGCGCAATCGATGATGGCGGTTTTGCCGACAGCCGCAACGGCCTTGTACAGCCGCGTGTTCTTGGCCAGCTTGGTGCCCAGAAGCGCCAGAACCGTGGTTTGGCACGGCTCTTTCAAGTACGAGACGATAAGCTCGGAATCGGCCTTTTTCATCTTGTCCACGTCATGGACTTCAACCAGCCTGACCTCGCTGGCAAAGGGCAAGGTATTCGCAGCGGCAACAACCTGGTCTCCGGTGCAGGTAGCGCCGGAAAAGGTCTCGGAATTGAACGACAAGTCGCCCATCTTGCCCAAACGTTCGCGAAGGCGCTTGATCACTGTTTCGCGCTTCAGCTCGTCTTCGCCCACGATGAGGTACACGGGCAAAAGGGGTGCTTGTTTCTTTGAAGTAGCCATGGGATGGATTCTAGCGCATGCAGTAAACCTTGATTCCACTCGATTCCAAACTACACACCACCGTGCCCTGGGTATCGGTCCGCAGAACCTGCGCGCCCTGCTCCTGCAAGTACTCGATGGTCTGCGCGGCCGGGTGCCCGTATCGGTTCGTGCTCCCTACGCTTACCAGCGCCAATTCCGGTTGCAGCTCTTCGGCCAGCTCACCGGTCATTGCCGCCTTTGCGCCATGATGGCTCACCTTCAGAATGTCCACCTTGCCAACCGCGCCCGAATCCTCCAAACCTTGGAGTGTTTCGCTTTCGGCGTCTCCCCCGAACAAGCCGCTCCACTCGTAAACGCCATCTGCATCCACATCGCTGCGCATCAGCAGCACCACGCTATCTTGGTTGCCGCCCTCGTCCAGTAAGCTGGATGGGGAAATGCACTTCAACGACAAAGCTCCTACCTGCAGGGCATCCCCAGCAGAAAGTTCATTGACGTTCGACCGCCCTACCAAATCGGATGCTTCGTTAACCAAGGAAGCGGTCTTGTTCGTGCCAAGACTCATTATCCCTTCCGCTACCAAAACCTGATCGCACGAGACCACGCCCCTCAAGGCTGGCAGGCTGCCGCAGTGGTCGTCGTCTGGATGGGTGATGACGATTGCGTCCAGGTGATGCACACCCTGTTCGGCAAGGGCGGAAAGCAGTTTGGTGGTCTGATTTCCCGTGTCCACCAGCAGGGTTGCTCCCTTGCTCTTGAACAAGATGGCATCGCCCTGCCCCACATCCAGCATATTCACCGACGTGCCCACCGCATTGCGATACGAACCAACCGAGAAGCACAGCAGGAACACCAATCCCAAGGCGCCGAGGGCTCGAACCGGCGCCCTCACCGGCCAAACGCACCAAAGAAGAGCAGCAGTCAGCAACGAGCCGGCCACAAGAAGCCAAAACGGCAAAGACACCGGCACCGCAGCAAACGGAACCGTCGAAAGCGCACCAACTACCTGGGCAAACACAAAGCAGAACACATAGGCAATCATGGAGAACGCCACGCCAAGAAAGGGCACCTGCATAGCAACGAAACCCAGCACGCCGAAAACGCAAGAAGTGCTCACCAAGGGAACCGCAACGACGTTCGCCAAAGGCGCGATCAATGAGAATTGCGAGAAGGCCGCAATGCTCAAGGGGAAGGTGAACAGGAGCGCGGCAAGGGTCATGGCGAACGGCTCAACAAACAAGCTCTGCGCCCTATCCCCCACCGCCGGGAGCCACGACACCAGCAATGGTGTGAACAAAACGATTCCAAGGGTCGAAAACGCCGAGAGCGCAAACGAGAGCGAGTAGGCCGCGGAAGGGTCTATCGCAATCAGGGCCACTATGGCAACGCCCAACGACGAAAGCGCATACGAGCGCCGATGAGCCGTGAACGACACAAGGCCCACGCCAGCCATCACGCTCGCACGCAAGCACGATACCGGGAACCCCACCATCACCAAGTACAGGCATAGGAACACGAGCTGCACAACAGCGCAAACCCTGCGGGAAACGCTGAAGCCCTTCAGCACGGAATTCACTAGCCCCAGAACGATAACCAGATGAGCCCCCGAAACCGCAACCATATGTGCCAGCCCGCAGGTCTTCACGTCCTGATACACTGACTGGTCGAACAGCTGCTGTCGTTCGCCGATTATCAGGGCTTTCAAAACAGCAACGGACGATTCGTCCAGGTCAAAGCTTTCCGCTAAGCCATTGATGAACGAAGAAAAGGAAGCCCTGACCTCAGATAGAGCGCCCAAACGTGAAGATTCCAACTTCTGGATACCGGAAGGCGAGCAGCCAAGCGCTACCTGTTTGTGATCATAAGAGGCAACGGCAGATTCCCGCGGCCGCGAAAACGAGGCCTTGGCAATAAACTCGTCACCGTAGGCAACGTCTGAAGCATCCAAGAACAGCTTCACCTTGATGCTGTGGCCGGGCAGCCAATGCGCGGCATCGCCCGCCACCCACGCTTCCGCATAGGTCGAGTAACCGAAGTCCCCTTCGCTCACATCCTCCGTCACGCGAAAGGTCAACTGCTGCCCTGAAAGCTCTTGCCATGAATCACGCGCTTGATGAAGCCCTTGAAGGGCAAGCGCCGACATGAAAGCGCCCATGCAAAACGCCATGCACAGAACCAATGCGAGCACCGCCCTAGATTGCCTCAACCGCAAAACGATTGCCGCAACGCACAGCGCCATGACCAGCGCCGCACCTATAGCCACTACGCCAATCCAGTCAAAGGCCAGTTGCCCGGCAGCATACGAGCCGAGCCAAAACGAGCAGCCGAACAGCAGCAACGGCGGCAAGGACGGCCGCTCGGGAAGCCGCTCAAGCGCCGAATCCGACTCAGACCGTGATGCTGTCTTTGATGGCCGCATATTTCTTGTCACCGATGCCCGATACGTTCTTTATGTCCTCGATGGTTTTGAACGACCCGTTCTGCTGGCGATAGTTGATGATCTTCTGCGCCGTGGACTCGCCTACTCCCTTCAAAGTGGTGAGCTGTTCTACAGTCGCTGTATTGATATTCACCTTGCCTGTAGAAGCCGTGCCGCCCGTATCAGCGGCCGAGCCTGAAGACCCCGAAGCACTCTCCCCAGAAGCAGAGCCAGAAGCACTCGCCTGGGTGCTGCCCACGACGATCTGCTCCCCATCGGTAACCTGCCTTGCCAGGTTCACCGAGAGCTGGTCGGCATCGGAAGCAAACCCACCCGCAGCATCCACGGCATCGGAAACGCGCGCACCAGCTTGCAGCTGCACCATGCCCGGCGCCTGCACCGCCCCCACAACATGCACGTAGATAAGCTGGGGCGCAGCCTGTTCTGCCGCTTCGCCCTCCTGGGCTTGTCCAGCAGAAGAGTCGCTGCGATCCACCACGACGCCAGGGCTGGAAAACAACCCCCAAGCCGAAAGGCAGGCAACCACCACCAGCGCAATCGCAATGAACGCAATACCTATCAGCGCAACGGGGTTAATGCGCGAAAACCCCAGCTTGGAACGCAGCGAGTCAACCTCGTCCAAAAAAGACATCCCTATCCCCTCCCATCTAGGGAGAGGATAGGGATGAAACCTTAACTATTTGCGAAGCGAATGCGAAAGCAATGCGAAAAAAGTTAGAAACTTCGCGCTATTCGCATTCCGCTGCCTTGGGCTTGCGTTCCTTCGGCGGACGATACGAGGGGCATTGGTAATCCCTGATCTCCACCGCTTCTACCGCTTCAGCGATCCACTGCTCGAAGGGAAGCTGGGCCTCAACCTCTTCAACGCGCGGAAGCTTCGCGTGCGTTTCAGGGTTTCGCGGCATGAACAGCGTGCAGCAGTCGGGCGCATCTTGGGAAGAGATCTCGAACGTGCCCAGCTGTTCTGCCTGCGCGATGATCTCGAGCTTATCGAAACCGATAAGGGGACGGTACACCGGCAGGCTCACCGCCGCATTCGTGCACAGCATGTTGTCCATGGTCTGCGAGGCAACCTGACCAAGGCTTTCGCCCGTGACCAGCGCTTTTGCGCCCTCTTTACGCGCAATGGCCTCGGCAACCTTGAACATGAGCCTGCGGTACATGATCACGCGCAGCTCCGGTGGAACCCGTGCAGCGATCTCGCGCTGATAGGTGCCGATAGGCACGATGTACAGTCGCGCGAAGCACCCGGTGCGCTCAAGCACATGGGCGATATCTTCCAGCAGGTACTCGCTGGTCGCAGAGGTTTCGGGGCGGCCAGAGAAGTGCACGCCGATGCACGTTGCGCCGCGGCGGGCAATGCGCCACGTGGCAACAGGCGAATCGATTCCGGCCGAAAGAAGGCAAACCGCCTTGCCGGCGCTGCCAACGGGCAAGCCGCCGATACCGGGAATGGATCTTCCGTAGATGTACGTCCAACCCTGGATAACCTCAACGCGAACCTCGACATCGGGGTTCTTCATCTGAACCTTCTTGTCGGGAAACGCCCTGCAAAGCGCCGCGCCCACCAGCTTGTTCATCTGCATGGAGTCGGTGGCGAAATCGGTATGGTTGCGACGTGCGGAAACCTTGAACGTCTGGAAGTCCCCCGCATCGGCAAGGGCCTTCACCGCAGTGTCGTACATGACCTCAAGGTCTTGCTCGCAGCGATAACCGCTGGATACGCGGGCAATGCCCGGCACCCCGGCAATCTGGTCGGCAACGTCGCAGGCATCCTGGAACGAGGAATCGGCAGGCAGGAAGATGCAGATTCGGCCAGAGATGCGCTTGATCTTAACCCCATCGCGCAAAAGCGCCTTGATATTGGAAACAAGGCGCTTTTCGAATTGGGCTCGATTGTGGCCTTTCAGGCCGATTTCATGATAATGAACCAAGCAGACGCGTCGGAGCGCCTGCTGTTCTTCGAGCTCGTTATTTTGCATAGAGCTTAGTGGTTGTGGATGTCGATGGTATCGGGCGCGTAGGAAACATCGCCTTTGGCAATCTCATCGAATGCGATGGAGAGAGGACGACGATTCGTTGCGCGGGCGATATCCACGGCGGTCTGCAGTTGGATGGCGCGATTGCGCTGGCCACGCATCATCTCGTTGATGTCGTGTGCGCGCTTGGAAGCCAAGGAGCACAGCAGGAAACGGTCGTTATCGGTTTTGTCAAGCAAGACATCGATCTTGGGGTCAATAAGACTCATTGTTGGTTGGTTCCTCTCGTATCATCTGCAAACGAGGCGATGTAAGCTACCAGCTCATCGGTTGCTCGGTTCAGGTCGTCGTTGACAACCTGAACATCATACTCCATTTTGCGAGCTAGCTCTACCTTTGCGGTTTCCATGCGCTTGCAGATAACCTCTTCGGTTTCGGTGCCGCGACCGCGAAGACGGCGCTCGAGCTCTTCGATGGAAGGGGGCTCGATGAAGATCAGATGCGCTTGCGGCATGGCCTTGCGAACCTGGAATGCGCCTTGGATATCGATCTCAAGGACAACCTGGCAGCCCGATTCCATATGCTCCTGAACGCTGGACTTCAGCGTGCCATACGAATTGCCATGGACGGTTGCCCATTCAAGGAAGCCATCCTGTGCAACCAGCTCGTCGAAGCGGGGCTGATCCATGAAGTAATAGCTGATGCCGTCTACCTCGCCCGGGCGGGGCTTGCGGGTTGTGGCCGAAACCGACACCCACGCATCCGGCATGGCGTTAAGGAGCCTAGAAACCAAAGTGCCCTTCCCGGCCCCAGAAGGGCCGGAAAGGACAAACAGGTTTCCTTTGCGCGTGTTACTAACCAAGACGCTCAAGAAGCGCAGCGCGCTGACGCTCGCCCAAACCCTTGAGACGACGGGACTCGGCAATGCCGATCTCGGCCATGATCTTGCTGGCCTTGGCCTCGCCGTAACCGGGAAGGGTTTCGATGAGGGTGAAAGCCTTCATGCGGCCGATTACCGGGTCGTCCTTCATGTCGAGAACTTCCTTGAGCGTAAGTGCGCCGCTCTTAAGATCCTCGCGGACCTTTGCCCTTTTCGTGCGCGCAGCCTTAGCCTTCTCCAATGCCTGCTGGCGCTCTTCAGGCGTCAACTCTGGTACTGCCATTTTCGTTCCCTTTCTACACGCTGGATTTTCCGCTCGAATGAGCCTCGAATCCAACCATCTCTCAGAACTGAAATTACACAGATCTGCGACTTTGACCGGTTCAGGTTCGAATTTCCTACATCCCCCTGAACTGCCCTAATAGTAATAAAATTCAACCAGAAACGGGAGGTTTCTTCTCAAATCATCCAAATTTTCAAAGACCTGTTGAAAAAATGGGCGATTTCCCGTCAATAACGGCGAAATGTATAAGAGTTGTGCAGATTATCTGGCCGGAAACCATGGTTTTCTGCGCAAACCTGAAAAGGCTTAAAGAATTTATTGAACCGGTTTAAGCAATTTAGTGAACAACTCGACCACTTCCCCATGTGATGCATCGCGCGGGTTGCCCGGGAAGCAGGCGTCGTTCATGGCGTCGCTCGCCAGCTGATCCAGGTCTTCCGCAACCAGGCCTTCGCAGAAGGCAGGAATGCCCACATCTTCGGCCAGCTTCCGCACTTCCTGGATCGCAGCATCCGCAGCGGCGGGAACGCTCATGCCGGCCGTATCAACCCCCATGGCCTTGGCCACATCGGCCAGGCGCTCTTCCGCAACCGGCTTGTTGAACTCCATGGCTATGGGAAGCAGCATGGCGCAGGCTACCCCGTGCGGCGTGTCGTAATGGGCGGAAAGCGTATGCGCCATGGCATGGTCGATGCCAAGGCCCACATTCGAAAAGCCCATGCCGGCGATGTACTGACCCAAAGCCATCTTCTCGCGCCCGATTCCGGGAACGCCGCTCTTTGCCTCGGCAACAGAACTGCGCAGGTGCGCCGAGATCACCTCGATGGCCTTCAGGTGGAACATGTCGGAAAGCTCCCAAGCCCCCTTGGTGGTGTAGCCCTCGATGGCATGGGTCAGGGCGTCCATGCCCGTTGCTGCGGTAAGACCTGCAGGCATGGAGGCCATCATGTCGGGATCCACCACGGCAACGTCCGGGATGTCGTTCACGTCCACGCAGACGAACTTGCGCACCGCATCGGGGTCGGTGATCACATAGTTAATGGTTACCTCGGCAGCGGTGCCGGCCGTGGTAGGCACGGCGATGGTGAACGTGGCATGCTTCTTGGTTTCCGCGACGCCTTCCAGCGAAAGAACGTCGGCGAACTCGGGGTTCTCAGCGATGATGCCGATGCCCTTGGCGGTATCCATCGAAGAGCCGCCGCCGATGGCAACAATCGCATCGGCGCCCGATTCCTTGAACGCAGCCACGCCATCCTTGACATTCTGCACGGTTGGGTTCGGCTTGATCTTGTCGAACAGCACCCAGGGAATGCCCGCCGCGTCAAGCTCGTCGGTGACCTTCGCCACTACCCCGAACCCTACAAGATCCGGGTCGGAGCAGACGAATACCTTGCTGAAGCCCCTGCGCTGGATTTCGCCCGGGATTTCCTTGATAGCGCCTGAACCATGGTAAGAGACATTGTTCAGAACAAAACGATTAGCGCACATGGCCAAACCCTCCTTAAATTGTCGATCCGCACATTCGCGGATCCCCCTAACCCCAGTGTAACCCCTAAAAAGCACGATTGCGAACGCGTTCACCGCTTATTGAACACACGCAACCACTAAAAGAATTTCTATGGATTCTGCTTCAAAACATTATTGACGCAACACCCAGAAGCCCCTTATTCTGGCCTGAGCACGCACGCTTACGTAATGGCACATCTGTTATCGCTGACTACAAAGGGACACCCATGCATACAACCTTTGCATTCATGGGCAGAACTCTGTGCTCAGCAAAAAGGTTGGAAAAATGAATATCAATCAACTCAGGTACTTTGTATCGGTGTACGAAAGTCGAAGTTTTTCGCAAGCCGCGCAAAAACGCGATGTCACCGTACAGGCAGTATCAAAATCCATCAGCGACTTAGAGCGCGAATTCCCCGAATCGCTTTTCGTGCGATCCAATCAGGGGGCCATACCCACGCCTTTGGGGCGTGAGTTCTATCAGCGGGTCATCCCCGTGCTCGGCGCCTTCAACAAACTTGAATCGTTTGCGCAATGCAACGAAGAAGAAGGCAGCCCTTCAGTATACAAGGTTGCGTTATGCGCGCCGAATTTCTTCAACGACAACCGCCTGTGCAAAGGGCTGTCGATGTTCATCAGCTCAAATACCGGGCTTTCTATCGAGCTCTTCTTCACGAGCCCGGAAGATGCCCAGCGCAAACTTGAGGCTGGCGTCTACGATGCGCTCATCACCGTTGGCGGCTACAGCAACCCCAAAACCAACTGCATGGTCGTCGGCACCCTTCCTACGGGCATTGCCGTGACGAATTCGCATCCGTTGGCCTCGAAAAGCCAGGTTACCCTCAGCGATCTGCGTGCCTACCCCGCTGTTGAGTCGCCGGTTTACGATGCGTTCAACGATTCGATCCTCAACCTCTACAAGAGCAAGGGGCTTATCACCAATACCGAAACCCTCGATCCGCAATCCGATGAAGACGCTCAGCTCGCGCTTGTTCGCAAGGGGTATTTCTTCACTGCCGTGTTCCCGGTTGCGAACCGATCCTCGAACAGGATGAAGCTCGTGCCCATCAATTCGGCCGAGTCCATCAAGGTGCCCGTATGCTCGGTAACGTTGAAGTCGAACACCAACAGCAACTGGCATATCGCCGAAGAATTCTTCGTCCGCGCCATTGGGAGTGCATTCGGAAACGAGCTCCTGTCCGCCTAAGCCTAAATAAGGGAACGGGGAGCCTCATCCGCTAGAATAAGCGCCGATAGGCAACCCGTTCCCAGCCAGGAGGTTGGATGATGATCGATATCCGTTCAAAGAAGGCAGATCTGTGCGCACAGCTAGCCCAGGGCAAAGCCGAGCTTTGCCAGCCCCGGCCACGCGAGATCTACCTTTCAGACGTGCACGGCGAATACGACACGTTCTTGCATGTAACCAGGGGCGCATGCGGATCGATTCGCGCGCTGGTGGAAAAAGCCGATGCCTCCAACCCCCTGCCCGTTTCGGTAGACGAACTGGCAAGCCTGATCTACTACCCGGAAGATAAGCTGCGCATTCTGGCGGAAAGCGCAAGCAACAGCGCTGGCTTTTACGAATCAGCACTGATCAGCCTTGCGATCGTGCTTGAAGAAGCTGCAAGCACGCGCTCTTGCGGGCACGTTGTCGAAGCGATGTCGCATGACTACCAGCCGGTTGCGCTGGATCTTCTGGGGCTGAACTGCCAGCAACTCAGCGAAACCGCCGCGGCAATTGCCGGCTCTCCGAGTGCAGAAGCGGTGATCTGCGAGCTTTGCGCCGGCATCAGGGCTGTTGCTGCTAGCCAAATCCACCTGATCGGCGACGTGTACGACCGAGGCCCCTACCCCGACAAGATCATGGAAGAGGTTTCCGCCAACCCCGCAATCGACATCCAGTGGGGCAACCATGATGTGGTGTGGATGGGCGCAGCACTCGGCCAACGCGGCTGCATCGCACA
>CAVHGQ010000024.1:10222-13315 GCA_963635335.1 Candidatus Melainabacteria bacterium
CTGCATCGCATCGATTGGCAGAAGCACACCATTGTTATAGACGGCACGGAATACGCCCTTACCGATACCGTGTTCCCCACGGTGAACCCCGAGGATCCGTATGCCCTTACCCTCGAAGAGGAACAGGCAATGGCCAGCCTTGAGCATTCGTTCCAGAACAGCGAGAAGCTCCAGCGCCATATGCAGCTGTTCCTGGAGCGTGGCAGCCTGTACAAGAACCAGAACAACGCCCTGATGTTCCACGCCTGCGTGCCGCTGAACGCCGATGGATCGCTCAAGGAAGCGAACCTGTATGGGCAGAAGCTGAAGGGCAAGGCGCTGTTCGACACAGTGGATGCCCATGTTCGCAACGCGTTTGAGGCCACCGACCCCGAAGAGAAGAAAAAGGGTTGCGACCTGCTGTGGTACCTGTGGCTGGGCGATGCCTCGCCGCTGTTCGCAAAGAGCAAGATGGCCACGTTCGAGCTGTACCTTATCGCCGAAAAGGAAGCGCGCAAGGAAGTTAAGAATGCCTTCTACACGCTGTACGAGAACGAGGAAACGATCAACGCCATCTTCGAGGACTTCGGCATGGACCCGGAACACGCCTATATAGTATGTGGGCACGTCCCCGTGAAGGTGAAGGACGGCGAGAATCCCCTTAAGTGCAACGGCAAGGTTGTGGTGGTGGATGGCGGCATGTCTTCCGCTTACCGCAAGACCACCGGCATCGGCGGTTTGGCGCTGGTCTCGGATTCCCAAGGCGTACGGCTGGCAACGCTGCAACCGTTCGCGGGCAAAGCGGCGGCAGTTCAGGAAAACGCTGAACTCGAGGCGTCCGTCATGGTGGTTCAGAGCACCGCTTCGATGCCCAAGGTCGAAGACACCGACGAAGGGAAAGCGCTCGTGGAGCGCGTCCGCGAACTTGAAGCAGCCGTCACTGATTAGCCGCCAACTAGCTGCGCTCAAACTTCCCCATTGCCGCACGGCCCCACGCTTGCAGCGGGAGCCGAAAGCCGAACGCCGCAAGAAACCGATGACCCCATGCCCTCTATTCACCGAGGTATGGGGTCATCTTTTACCAACTTGTTACCAAATATAAGGTGTTTCGTTTAGAATTCTCGATTGGCTGCAAACAGGGGGTCTGGCTGCGGCCACGTACCGTACCCACCGAATGGAGCATCCATGTCCGAATTATCTGAGCTTGGAAAAGAAGCCAAGGACGAGCTTGAGCAGGCGCATGCCGAGATAAACGAGAGCAACGCCCGCCTGCCTTGGTATAAGAAGTTCTCGCTTACCACCTGGATTTTCATCGCCCTGATATTGGGCGTTCTTGCAGGCCTGGCGCTGCAGGGCAACCCCGACATCGCCACCACGTACATCAAGCCGCTGGGCACCATCTTCCTGAACCTGATCAAGATGATCGTGGTGCCGCTCGTCATCTTCACCATGGTTGCGGGCGTTATCTCGCTCTCCGACATCAAGCGGGTGGGCGCCATCGGCGGCAAGACCATCGTGTACTACCTTGTCACCACCGCATTCGCCATCACCATCGGCCTGGTGGTTGCCAACGTGTTCGCCGTAGGCGCCGATGCCAACCTCAGCACGCAGGGGCTTGAGTACCAGGCGAAGGAACAGCCCTCGTTCATCGACACGATCGTGAACATCTTCCCCTCCAACTTCATCCAGCCCATGTCGGATGCGAACATGCTGCAGGTTATCGTTATCGCCCTGTTCTTCGGCTTCGGCATTTTGGCCGCCGGCAAGAAGGCCCAGCCCGTAGCCGACTTCGTAAACGGCATGAGCGAGGTCTGCATCAAGATCATGCAGGTGATCATCAGCTTCGCGCCCTTCGGCGTGTTCGGCCTTATCACCCCGGTCATCGCATCGAACGGCCCTGATGTTCTGCTTCCGCTGCTGAAACTGATCCTTATCGCGTACTTCGCCATGATCCTGCATATGGTTGTGGTGTATTCCGGCCTGGTGAAGGTCATCGCGAAGATGAGCCCCATCAAGTTCTTCAAGAACCAGATGCCCGCCATGGCGTTCGCGTTCGCATCCGCCTCTTCGGTAGGCACCCTTCCCGTGAACATGGAATGTTCCAAGAAGCTGGGCGTTTCCAACGAGGTATCGAGCTTCGTACTGCCGCTGGGCGCCACCATCAACATGGATGGCACCGCGATCTACCAGGGCGTTTGCGCCATCTTCATCGCGCAGGTGTTCGGCATCGACCTCACCATAGGTCAGGAGATCACCATCATCCTCACCGCCGTGCTGGCATCCATCGGCACCGCAGGCGTTCCCAGCTCCGGCATGATCATGCTGGCAATGGTGCTTCAGTCGGTAGGCCTGCCGGTTGAGGGCATCGCGCTTGTTGCCGGCGTCGACCGCATCCTGGATATGATGCGCACCACCGTGAACATCACCGGCGACCAGTCCGCCGCGGTTGTGGTGAACTACCTGGAACAGCGCAAGGCTAAGAAAGCGCAGAAGAAGGCAGTGGCCGCATAAGCCTCAGCAAAAACAACTGAAGAGTTGAACCAACGGCCCTGGGCATTTCGCCTGGGGCCGTTCGTTTGCCCTACAATGGCTGAAAGCAAAGTTAGGAGCGCAATGGAACGCATAGCAAGTTTTTCCGTAGACCACAACGCACTTGAGCCCGGGGTATATGTTTCTCGCAGCGACGCCGATGAGCAAACCGGCTGCGTGACCACCACCTTCGACCTGCGCATGACCGCGCCGAACCGCGAGCCCGTAATGGATACGGCCGCCGTTCATGCGCTGGAGCACCTGGGTGCCACCTTCCTGCGCAACGATGCGGAATGGAAAGACCGGGTTATCTACTTCGGCCCCATGGGCTGCCGTACCGGCTTCTACCTTGTGGTGTTCGGCGCCTGCGAGCCATCGGATGTTGCCGGCCTGGTAAACAGGCTGTTCGAGTTCGCAGCGTCGTTTGAGGGAGAGATTCCCGGCGCCAAGCCTGAAGAGTGCGGCAACTACCACGATTCCGACCTGAACCAGGCAAAATGGTGGGCATCGCGCTACGTCCGCGAAACGCTTTCCTGCTTGGACGAGGCGCATACCCACTACCCCGCCCTTCTTTCCTAGGAGCAA
>CAVHGQ010000025.1:0-13156 GCA_963635335.1 Candidatus Melainabacteria bacterium
ATCGAGTCGGGCGTGCCCACGGTGTACCTGTGCTTTTCCAGCGGCATATCCAGCAACTACAGCACGGCTTACGCCATCTGGAGCCAGCTGAAGGCGGAATGCCCCGATGCGCCCATCTTCATCGTGGACTTATTGGTAGGCTCCACTCCCGAAGGCCTGCTGGTGCTTGAGGCATTGCGCCAGCGCGAGCTGGGCCTAACGGCCGAGGAAATGGTGGCCTGGGCGGAAGAGGCGCGCTACTTCGTGCACACCCTGTTCATGGTGGACGACCTGGATGCCCTGCATCGCGGCGGCCGCATTCCTGCTTCAGTGGCGTTTGCGGGTTCGAAGCTCGACCTGAAGCCCCTGCTCAACTTCGACACCAACGGCAAGCTCTCCCTTGCCGGTGCCGCGCATGGCAGGAAGAAGGGCTTAAAGCAGCTGGCCGCCTGCTTCGAGAAAGACCACGCACAGGACAGCAGGGTGGTGTTGGTGGGCAACGCCGACTGCGGCAAGGATGCCGATAGGTTGGTAGACCTGCTCAACAAGCAGGACGAAACGCTCACGGTCATCAAGCACGACATCGGCGCCACCATCGGCAGCCATGTTGGTGCGGGCATGGTGTCCATTTCCTTCTGGGGAGGGGACAGGCGCGAAGAGCTTTCCGTCGCCGACCGCATTGCCCGCAAGGTGAAGCGCGGGAATTAGGCGGCGTACCGCTAGGCTGCGACCGTCGGTTCTTTTTTGGAGCGTAGCGACGCCCATCAAATACATCAACCAAAGGCGATGGCGGGGGGGTACCCCTCTGGCCATCGCCTTTGGCTTTTTGCGGAGGGCGCTAAGGCATCGACTCGGTCTGGTTGGAAGGGCCTCGGGGTGTCTGGCTGCACCCACCATGTGCTTGTCTTGCGCTCACCCTGAATAATCCACCCATATTTTCCGGCCTTGTAGGTTGACGGAACCATGCTTCTTTCTATACTTATGAACAGATGCTCATATGAAGAAAGGTATTTGTATGGCAATCGAAGAAACCACAGAGCCCGGGGAAGGCAATCCCGAAGAAAGCGATCACGCTTGCTGCAGCTGCTCTGCCGAGGCTGAGGCCAGTGAGCTTACGGTTATGCCCGATGAAGAGCTGCTGTACGACCTGGCCGACCTGTTCAAGGTGTTTGGCGACACCACGCGCATCAAGATCCTCTACGCCCTTATGGCCCAGGACCTGTGCGTGGCCGACCTGGCCGAGGCCATCGGCGCTACCCAGAGCGCGGTTTCCCATCAGCTGCGCACGTTGAAGCAGTCGCGTCTGGTCCGCGCCAAACGCGATGGCAAGAACGTTATCTACTCGCTTTCCGATGGGCATGTGCACACCATGCTCGCCCAGGGCATGACGCATATCTGCGAGTAGGGGCGGCAGTTCCCCTGGAAGCGCGGGCGCAACGCCTGCTTCCGTGAAACGACTGAAGGAACAAGCGCATTGGACGGCATGTCCAGTGCGAAACGAACGAAGGGATTTCCCATGCGCAAGGTATTCAAGCTTCAAGATCTGGATTGCGCCAACTGCGCTGCCAAGATGGAAGATGCCATCAAGAAGATCGATGGCGTGAACACGGCTTCGATGAGCTTCATGACGCAGAAACTGGTAATCGACTGCGAGCCGGAGAGCCTCGACGCCATCATGGACGAGGCGGAGAAGATCTGCAAGAAGATCGAGCCCGACATGACCATCCTGCGCTAGCCTGCTGCCGCTGCGCAATTCACCCTGCCGCCGTCTCCGTGGATCCCAACCTAGATCGCGAATGCGGCGTGCTGATCTGCCAAGACCCGATGCGTATGTTTGCGCCAGAAGGGGGCCTACCATGAATAAGAAACAGAAACGTACACGCAACCGTATCGTTGTGGCGCTGGTGCTGTTCGCGTTGGTGTTCGCGGTATCCGAATTCGTTCCGCTTGCCAGCTATGTGGGCGGAGAAACCAATGCGGTGTACCTGGAATTCGTCATGTTCCTGGTGCCGTACCTCATCGCCGGCTACGACGTGCTGTTCAAGGCGGGGCGCAACATCGTGAATGGCCAGGTGTTCGACGAGAACTTCCTTATGACCATCGCCACGGTGGGTGCCTTCGCACTGGTGCTGTTCCCGGAGTCCGACCCGCATATGGCCGAAGGCGCGGCCGTGATGCTGTTCTACCAGGTAGGCGAGCTGTTCCAGGGCTATGCCGTGGGCAAGTCGCGCCAGAGCATTGCCGACATGATGGACATCGCGCCCGACTACGCCAACATCATGCGCGATGGCGAGCTGGTGAAGGTCGATCCGTACGAGATTTCCGAGGGCGACCAGATCGTGGTGAAGCCGGGCGAGCGCGTGCCACTCGACGGCATCGTGGTTTCCGGCTCAAGCCAGCTTGACACGGCGGCGCTCACCGGCGAATCGGTGCCGCGCCACGTCGAGGAAGGCGCAGAGGTGATCTCCGGCTGCGTGAACATGACCGGCCTGCTTACCGTGAAGGTGACCAAGCCCTTCGAGCAGTCCACGGTTTCGCGCATCCTGGAGCTGGTGGAAAACGCCAGCGAGAAGAAGGCCCAAACCGAGAACTTCATCACGCGCTTTGCTCGCTATTACACGCCAGTGGTGACCATCGGCGCCCTGGTGCTGGCTGTGCTACCGCCGCTTCTGTTCGGGCAGAGCTGGGCCGACTGGGTAGAGCGCGGCCTTACCTTCCTGGTGGTTTCCTGCCCGTGTGCCCTGGTCATCAGCGTGCCGCTGTCGTTCTTCGGCGGCATCGGCGGGGCATCGCGTTTGGGCATCCTGGTGAAGGGCAGCAACTACTTGGAATCGCTTGCGAAAGCGGAAACGGTGGTGTTCGACAAGACGGGCACCCTTACCAACGGCACGTTCAATGTGGTTGCGGTGCACCCCGAGGCTGCCGCCGAGGTAGACCCCGAGCTCATCCTTTCCATCGCCGCTCATGCGGAGGCGTATTCCGACCATCCCATCGCGCTTTCCATCAAAGAGGCGTTCTCGGGCGAGATCGACCGCAATCGCATCGCGGAAGTTTCCGAGCAGGGTGGCCATGGCGTTCGTGCGGTGGTGGACCAGCATGTTGTGTTGGTGGGCAACGACAAGCTCATGCGCGAGCAGGGTGTTGCCTACCACGATTGCGAGCTTACCGGCACCATACTCCACGTTTCCCTTGACGGCACGTACGCAGGCCACATCATCATCGCCGACGTGGTGAAGGAAGACGCCGCGAAGTGCATCGCCGACCTGCATGCGGCAGGCGTGAAGAAGACCGTCATGCTCACGGGCGACCGCACCGAAGTTGCCCAGGCGGTTGCGCAGAAGCTCGGTATCGACGAGTACCATGGACAGCTGCTTCCCGAAGACAAGGTGAACCAGGTGGAGCGCCTGCTTGGGGAAACGAGCGAGAAGGGCAAGCTGGCCTTCGTGGGCGATGGCATCAACGATGCACCGGTGCTCACCCGCGCTGACATCGGCATTGCCATGGGCGCGATGGGCTCCGATGCCGCTATCGAGGCGGCCGACATCGTGCTGATGGACGACAAGCCCTCGAAGATCGCCTCGGCAATCCATATTGCTCGCAAAACCATGGGTATTGTTTGGCAGAACATCATCTTCGCCTTGGGCGTGAAGTTCGCCGTGCTCATCCTGGCTGCAATCGGTCTTGCCACCATGTGGCTTGCCGTGTTCGCCGATGTGGGCGTTGCCATCCTGGCTATCCTGAACGCCATGCGCTGCATGTCGGTAGAGAAGTACCGCTAAGGGGTGCCGGTGCCATCAAAAACCAGTCAGACTTTCAGCCTTGAGGTAGATGGGATAACCGTCCGGGTAACGCTGAAGCGCATGAAGAGCATCCGGTTGCGCGTTCGCCCCACGGGAGTTGTGACACTATCGGCGCCTTTCGGCACACGAAAGGAAACGCTACGTTCCTTTATCTCGCAGAAAGCAGGATGGATTAGGAAGCAGCAAGCCGAATATGCTCATTCACCTGCGGCGTTGGCAGAGCAGGCCAGCGCCGCGGAAGTGGAGCAGTGGCGTGCGGTGGTGAAGGCATGCGTGCCGCCCTTGGTTGCCGAATGGGAGCAGATCCTTGGGGTGAAAGTTACGACACTGGCGTATCGCAACATGAAAAGCCGGTGGGGAAGCTGCCAGCCGGCCACCGGAAGGGTGTGCATCAACATCCGGCTGGCCCTGTATCCGCCGGAATGCCTGGAGTACGTGGTGGTGCACGAGCTGTGCCATCTGCTCGAGCCCAACCATGGAGCGGGTTTCAAGCAGCTTATGGGCAAGGTGATGCCCGATTGGAAGCAGCGCGAACGAGTCCTGAACCCCCGCTGATCGGGATTGCCTGCCAACCAGGGGTGCTGCTGATTGGGGCTCTGCTGATCGAGGCGTTGTAGTACGGGTTCCGGCGCACGGGGTGCCCACGATTTGGGCATCAGCCGTCCGCCGCTAATTGGAACCCCTGAGCCTACCCTAGTCAACCCCGCACGCCGCCGGTCTAACCTGCTACGGCAAATGAGATATCAGCTTTCCTGCCAGCATCGCGATTGCCGCGCATACCAGGCTGGCGACAACCCACAGGGCGGCCATCGCAGCCCAAAACGCTTCCGGGAACAGCTGTATCAGCAGCGAGCTTGAGCTGAACGTCCAGTTCCCTTGCGCGAAGAGCATCTGGTGCATCCAGGTGAACAGCCCGTTGAAGTCGGCCACTGCCCATGCCCCCAAGGCGAACAGCAGCGCGAACACCAGCCCGGCGCCTGCCATAAGGGTGCGCCCGGCGCGCTTGCGACCTGCGATGATGGCCAGCGCGATAAGGCCGGCAACGGCGAAGCCGCCCACCACGCCAACGGAAATGCGCCCGGTGGTGAAGATGGGCGTGCAGTCGCGCAAGTGGGAAAGCGCGCTTTCCGAGAGCGCATAGCGCTCCGAAACAGCCCCGGCGGCATTGGCAAGGGGCGAAAGGGAAGGCGTCTGCCCGCTTGCTGCATCGCCATATTGCGCCCCCGACTCTTCCCGCCAGCTCCCGAACGCGCTGGCCAGCGATGGATTCGTCTGCTCCAGGGCGCTTTCTATGGCTGTGAACAGTCCATCGCCCGAAGTTCCCTCGATGCTGTAGGCACGTGCCGCCTCTGCGATGGCGGCCATGTCTTCCTCGGGGAACACCGAGTTCTCCCAGCCCGAGAAGGTGCCGCCGATGGCCGCGGTTGCCTGCGGGGTGGTGCAGGCAACGAAGCCAAGCCCGAACAGGGTATAGGCCACTGCCACGCTGGTGGCAAGGGAAAGCAGCCAGACAAGCGCCTTTCGCACGATGCCCATGCGCCTAGTCCCTTACGCGGATAGTGGCGGCGGTGATGCCCTTCAGGTCCTTGCTGATGGTGGGAAGCGGTCCCAATCTGCTGAAGATGCCCTGGAAATGACCGTTGTACAGATACAGGCCACTGAGGTTGTTGTACAGCGCGCCCTTGCGGTCTACCTGGGAATCTTCCAGCTGCTCGATGCCCTCGTCGGGTGGCATGGTGCGCGTTTTGTAGGGGGTCAGGTACGTCTGCACGATGAACGGCGCTCCCGATGCCCCGTTCGCGAAACGGGCGATGAGCGCCTCCCATTCCTCTTGCGTGCAGGAGATGCCGGCATACACGTCCTTGGCGCCGTAGTTGTCGGTGGGCTTGATGATCCACTCATCCTTGTTGGTGCGCACCTCATCGAGACTTATCTCGTTTTCATCCAGGAACAGGGTGCGCGGCACATGCGTTTCCACGAACTCGTTTTCCTCGGGCGTCAGGATCGCCTTCGTCTTGGGGTGGCGCAGCACCTCGAAGATCTGCTTGTCGTGCACCAGGTGGCCCGCGAAGCTGCCGATAAGCGCAACGGCCTCGTGGCGGCAGGCCTCTATCAGCGCCTGCGATTCGTCCCAGTGCTCCAGCACGTCGTTGGTAACGCTGCGGCGCCAGATGGCATGCACTGGCAGCCCATCGGCATCGCACAGCATGTGGCCATCGAAGGTAAGGTCGCGCACGTCGCACACCACGCATTCGTAGCCGTAGCGCGCGAAATGCTGCGAGAACACCTTGAACTCGTCTACCACGCCGCACTCAAGGTAGTCGCAGATGGCGAAGCGCGCGCCGGGCACGAAGTGCTTGGAATGCTCGAATATGCGGATGAACTCGCGCACCCAGGAATCGAACAGCTCGGTCTGCTGCACCGTGTGGCGCTGGGCGAAGGCCTGGAACGTGGCAGTGTCCCAGATGCTGTTGGTGATCTCGCGGTTCTCGTTCATGCCGGCCGAACCGTCGCCGTTGAACTCGCAGAACCCGCAGGTAAGGTCGTCCTCGTTCAGGAACACGTCGATGCGCGCGAAGGGCAGGGGGTCGGCGTAGCCGCGGGGCAGCAGCACCAGTTCCTTCAGGCGCTCGTCGAAGCTGAACACGTCGCGGTACTCGGGCGTGGCAAGGTAATGCTCTATCACCTTGCACAGAATGCGATGCGTGGTTTCCGCCACGTTGCGCAGCGCTTCCCAGCTCTCGTCGTTGTACAGACGCGGCACGAACGACGAGGCAACCACCTTGTGGTGCACGATGGCCGTGGAGCCCTGCATGTAGGAATAGGCGCTCCGACGTCCGGCGATGTCGCCGTCCAGCTCGTCGGCGATGGCGAAGTACTCTTCGGTAAGCTCTGCGTTGCTTTTCATGGGCGCCCTTCCTGTCGGCTTCGTGTTATTTGGAAGTGTACCCATGATAAGGCGCTTCGGTAAGCGCGCGGCCTCTGGTTACGAAAGCTTCACGCGCTTGCCCATAGTGCCGGAAATGCCGCTTACCACGTTGTCGCTCAAGAGATCCACCATCTCGTCGAAGGGAACGTCCTTGCCCTTGTACAGCCAGTACAGATACGAGTTCAGCACGCCCCCCAGGTAGAACTCGATCAGTATGCCCAAATGCTCTTCCCGTCCTTCGGAAAGCGGGCCGGTCTGCGCCACGATGCGCTCTTTGGCCACAGTGGTCCATATGCGCAGGAACTCGTTAATGGGGACGTTGGTGGCAACGGTTCGCAGCTGTTCGCGCGTGAACGGAAGCGACGTTTCGGCGGCTGCCAGCAGGTGACGCGTGTACAGGGTGGGGTCGCTGATGAAGTCGCGGATGTCCATTCCCCGTAGGCTTTCCTCCATCTGCGTGCGCACCACGTCTTCAAGCAGCGCCTCGATGGAAGTGTAGTGCGTGTAGAACGTCTTCCTGTCCACATCGGCGCGCTTCGCCAGTGCCGTGATGGTGATCTTGCTGTAGTCCGTTTCCATTAAAAGTTGAGCGAAAGCCTCGCGAATGGCGTTTCGTGTGCGAAGTACGCGTCGATCGGTTTTCCGTGCCCTTGAATCCGCCATGGCTAATCCCCAACTCCCCTGAACGTGTTGTCTAATGAACGATTCTGCCGTGCTTGGGTATTGAGCAAGCCGACCTGAAAAATATAATCAACACATGTAGAAAAATCAACGTTTGGGATTTGATTAGGCAGGGAATCCGGCGTGAGCGGTTAGCGCCGTAGCCTTCCCGAACGGGGACAAAGCACTACTGAGGGGAGTAGGGGTAATGAAAGCAACCGAGCATATCAAACGAGCAGCGTACGAAAAGGCAGTGGATTATCTTCTTGCCGATCCGGAAAACCACATCGTGAAGATCATGGACCTGCTGGACAAGGCTGCTCCGGCAGATCTGTTCGCTAGCCAACGTGCGGCGTTCCGCGGCGCCATCGACGAGAAGAGCAACTGGTACCAGCTGCTGATGCACATCATGAACGACCTGAACCCGGAAGTGCGCGACAGCTTCATCAAGACGCTCATTATCGACGGCAACCTTATGGCATGGCCGGTTCAGGAAGCCAACCGCGATAAGTACCAGTGCAACATCCCGTGGGCCATCCTGCTCGACCCCACCAGCGCTTGCAACCTGCATTGCACCGGCTGCTGGGCCGGCGAGTACGGCAACAAGCTGAACTTGAGCCTGGAGGAAATCGACTCCATCATCCGTCAGGGCAAGGAACTGGGCACGCACGTCTACATCTACACCGGTGGCGAGCCCCTGGTGCGCAAGCGCGACCTTATCAAGCTCTGCGAGATGCACCCCGACTGTGCCTTCCTTTCCTTCACCAACGGCACGCTCATCGACGAGGCGTTCTGCCAAGAGATGATCCGCGTGAAGAACTTCGTGCCCGCGCTCAGCGCCGAAGGCTTCGAGGAGGCCACCGACAGCCGCCGCGGCGAAGGCGTGTACGACAAGGTGCAGCACGCCATGGAGCTGCTGAAGTCCCACGGCCTGCCGTTCGGCGTTTCGTGCTGCTACACGTCCGAGAACTGGGATTCCATCGCTTCCGAGGAGTACTTCGACTACCTCATCGACCAGGGCGCGCTGTTCGCCTGGATCTTCTCGTACATGCCGGTGGGCGTGAACTCGCCGGCCAGCCTTATGGCCAACCCCGAGCAGCGCGAGCACCTGTACCGCTTCGTGCGCGAGATGCGCAAGACCAAGCCGCTGTTCACGCTCGACTTCCAGAACGACGGCGAGTTCGTGGGCGGTTGCATTGCCGGCGGACGCCGCTACCTGCACATCAACGCGAAGGGCGACGTGGATCCGTGCGTGTTCGCGCATTACTCGAACGCCAACATCCGCGAGGTATCGCTGCTCGACGCGCTGCGCTCGCCCCTGTTCATGGAGTACTACCGCGAGCAGCCCTTCAGCGACAACCTGCTGCGCCCGTGCCCCATCTACGAGAACAGCGGCACGCTCACTGAGATGGTGAACCGCGCCGGCGCCCATTCCACCGACCCGGAAGCGCCCGAGCCGGTAGAGGACCTGTGCGCCAAGACCAAGCCCGTGGCCGATGCGTGGAAGCCCGTGGCCGAGCATATATGGGAAGACCCGTCGGAGCCGCTGTACGCGAAGCGCTGCGAGGAGACGCAGGGAATGGCTGAAACGGACATGGCCAAGTTCGAGCGTTTGGGCAGGAAGCGCCATCCCATGCCCGAGCACAAGGAAGCCTAGGATGCGCTTCTGCGCCAATGCGCGGTTTCCCCGCGCCATTGGCTGGGCGTGCCGCTTGCGTGTGGGCTTGGTCTGATTCGAACGCTGCCAACGGCAAATCCCGCACAAGCGGTTACTATGTTGACAATCAAGAGCAAGGGCGGTGCCGTAGGTGCCGCCTTTTCCGGAAGGACATAATTAGATGCAGGAAGAACAGCATTCGTACCTTTTCACCAGTGAATCGGTAACCGAAGGCCATCCCGACAAGATCTGCGACCAGATCTCCGATGCCATCCTGGACGCCATCTTGGCCAAGGAGATAGAGCTGCAGGCGGCCGGCTACGTTGCCCCCGGCGGCTTTCCCGCCGACCCCAGCCAGGTACGCTGCGCTTGCGAGACCGTGGCCACTACCGGCCTGATCATGGTCACCGGCGAGGTGCGTACCCAGGCGTACGTGGACGTTCCCGGCATTGCCCGCCAGGTTCTGCGCGAGATCGGTTACGACCGCGCGAAGTACGGCTTCGACTGCGATACCTGCGGCGTGCTGAACACCATCCACGAGCAGTCGGCCGACATCGCCCAGGGCGTGGACGAGTCGTGGGAAACCCAGAGCGGCAAAGCCGCTGATCCGTACGATCAGATCGGCGCCGGCGACCAGGGCATGATGTTCGGCTATGCCTGCAACGAGACGAAGACGCTCATGCCCATGCCCATCTACCTGGCACATCGCCTGTCCGAGCGTTTGGCCCAGGTGCGCAAAGACGGCACCATGCCGAACCTCCGCCCCGATGGCAAGACGCAGGTGAGCGTGCGCTACATCGACGGCGTGCCCACGCAGGTGGAAAAGGTGGTTATCTCCACCCAGCATTCCGAGGAAACCGACCCGGATACCCTGCGCAAGGAACTGGTTGCCAACGTGATCAAGCCCGTGTTCGATGCCGAGGGCGTGGCCGTTGCCGATAACCTGGAGCTCTACGTGAACCCCACCGGCCGCTTCGTGGTGGGAGGCCCCATGGGCGATGCCGGCCTTACCGGCCGCAAGATCATCGTGGACACCTACGGCGGCATGGGTCGCCATGGCGGCGGCGCGTTTTCCGGCAAGGACTGCACCAAGGTAGACCGCTCTGGCGCGTATGCGGCCCGCTGGGTTGCCAAGAACGTGGTGGCTGCCGGCCTGGCAACGCGCTGCGAGGTGCAGATTGCCTACGCTATCGGCGTGGCGCGCCCCGTTTCCGTTATGGTGCAGACCTTCGGCACGGGCACGGTTTCCGATGCCGCCATTGAAGACGCCGTGAACAAGGTGTTCGACCTGCGCCCCGGCGCCATCATCGACGAGCTGGACCTTCGCCGTCCCATCTACCGCAAAACCGCAGCCTACGGCCACTTCGGCCGCGAGCTTCCCGAGTTCACCTGGGAGCGCACCGACAAAGCCGAGGCCCTGAAAGCCGCGTGCCGATAGGCGCGCTCCTGCGTGCCAATAGGGACAGACCCCTTTAGCACGCTAAAGCAGTGCGTCTAGCTGAATAGATTTCATTGAATAACGGCCCCGCCTCGTGCGGGGCTCTGTCTTTGCGAGTTGTCCGAACCTGCGGCTCATCGGCCCATCGGGCTGCCGTTCTTCCGCTGCTATACTCGAACCCATGAGATACGCATCGGTGATCCTGGACATACCTACTGCCGCGCTGGAGGCCCCCTATACCTATGCGGTGCCTGAAACCGCAGATGAGCGCGACTCTCTGCGTGCCGGCGGCAAGAAAAAGCCTTCCGTAGCGAAGCGCCCCGTCCAGCCATCGCTCGAGGATTTCCTTGAGACCCCGAAACAGCTCGTTGCTCCGCAGGAAGCCGCCCCACAGCCCGACCCAGTGGCCGAAGTGCAGATTGGTTGCCCGGTGCTGGTGCCGTTCGGCGGGCGCAAGGCGGTCGGCTTCGTTGCCGCCGTTTTGGGCGAATGCCCGCCCGGCGTTTCGCCCGAAAAGCTCAAAGCTATCGAAGAGATTCTGGGCAAGCCGTGCTTCAACGCCATCGGCGCGCGGTGCGCGCAGTTCTTGGCCGATCGCTACCTGGCGCCGTTCTCTTCCTGCATCCGCCTTTTCATGCCGCCCGGCGGCGTTCCGCGCATGGAGCGCGTGAACGGCACCTGGCAGGTAACGCGCCCTATGGTTGCCGAGGTGGACGAGCGCTGGGTGTTCCTCACGCCCGAAGCCAACAGCTTCAATCCCCGGAAAGGCGCGGTGAAGCAGGAGCTTATCCTGGCGGCCTTGCACCAGGGCAACTTGCGCGTTGCCGAACTTACCGCGGAATACGGCAACGTCTCCTCTTCCTTGAAGTCGCTGGAAGGCAAGGGCGTTATCCGCATCGAGCGTCACCGCCGTATGCGCGGCATCGAACCCGAAAGCGCCGCATTCCAGCAGCGCGTCCACGAGCGTCCGCAGCTTACCGCAAGCCAGCAGGACGCCGTTGCCGCCATCGCCGATGCTGCCCGGCATGCCGACGGGCATGTGGTGCTGGTGGATGGCGTAACGGGCTCGGGCAAGACCGAGGTGTACCTGCGCGCCATCGAGGAAGCGCTTGCGGTGGGCAAGGGCGCCATCGTCCTGGTGCCCGAGATTTCGCTCACCCCGCAGACGGTGGCGCGCTTCCGCGGCCGCTTCGGCGACACGGTGGCCGTGCTGCATTCCCGCATGAGCCAGGGCGAGCGTTTCGATCAGTGGGACCTTATCCGCGAAGGCCAGGCGCGGGTGGTGGTGGGTGCGCGCAGCGCGCTTTTCGCCCCCATGGAAGATGTGGGCGTCATCATCATCGACGAAGAGCACGAGGGCAGCTACAAGCAGGACAAGGCCCCGCGCTACGTAACGCGCAACGTTGCCGAGTGGATGGCGCGCGCCCATGGCGCCGTGCTCGTTCTGGGCTCGGCCACCCCTTCGCTGGAAGCGCTGCATCGTTGCCGCGCCGACGATCAGTGGCAATGCGTGCAGATGCCCGAGCGAGCCAACGGCAAGCCGCTGCCCGCCGTGAAGGTGGTTGACATGGCGCGCGAGTTCGGCGGCGGCAACCGCTCCATGTTCTCACGCACGCTGAAGGAAGCGCTGTTCACGGTGCTCGACAAGGGCGAAAAGGCGGTGCTGCTGCTGAACCAGCGCGGCTTCGCCCAATTCCTGCTGTGCCGCGACTGCGGCTTCGTCCCCGAATGCGATTCGTGCTCCACCTCGCTCACCTACCACGAACGGGCCGCGAAGCTGATATGCCACCACTGTGGCAAAACGTGGCGCGTGCCGGCGGTGTGCCCCAAGTGCGGAAGCCCGTACCTGAAGCGCTTCGGCGCGGGCACGCAGCGGGTGGAAGCCGAGCTGAACACCCTGCTCGAAGGACGCGAGTGCCAGGTTATTCGCATGGACGCCGACACCACCTCGCGCAAGGGCAGCCACCAGCGCCTGCTGGAGCAGTTCGCCCAGCCGGGCGCGGCGGTGCTTCTGGGCACGCAGATGATCGCGAAGGGGCTCGACTTCGACGACGTTACCCTGGTGGGCGTCATCAACGCCGACACCATGTTGAAGCTGCCCGATTTCCGCAGCTCGGAGCGTACGTTCGACCTGATCGAGCAGGTGGCAGGCCGCGCTGGCCGCGCCGATAAGCCCGGGTTCGTGGTGGTGCAAACCTACAGTGCCCAAGACGTGGCCGTGCAGGCGGCCGCGCATTATGATCGCGACCGCTTCCTTTCCAGCGAGCTCGAGCTCCGCCAGGGCTTGGGGTATCCGCCGTTCGTTCGCTTGGCCAACGTGCTGGTGTGGGGCAGGGAAGAGCAGCGCGTTCGCAACGTTGCCGCCGGCCTGCACCGCGATTTGGAGCGTCTTGCGGCTGAACGCGGCGAAGGGTCGTGGCTGGTGCTTCCGCCCACGCCGTGCGTCCTGGAACGGCTGAAGGGGCAGTGGCGCTACCACGTGCTGGTGAAGGTTCCCCTCGGTGCCGACCTTTCGGCGTGTTTCGGGCCGTATTTCCGCAGCCGTCCCGTTGAAGCGGGCGTGCACGTGTCCATTGACATCGATCCGATGAGCCTTCTATAGGCAATCGCTACCTAAACCGAACATTTCGTGGTATAGTGGCGTGATGTTTTCAATGGGCGAACTGCGCCCTGATTAGCAAAGAAGCGTGGGA
>CAVHGQ010000026.1:0-1661 GCA_963635335.1 Candidatus Melainabacteria bacterium
CTCGTGGCGGTGCACCAGGCCGATCTCGCCCGCGCGGATGGGCAGGTCGCGGTAGCTGTGCGGATGTGAAGCGTACACCAGAACGCCGCCGGGGCAGTTCATGGGCTTCACGCAGTACTCTTCCTCGTCGATGAGGGTGGAGTACATGTTGTCCTTGTAATGATCCCAGTGGCCGGAGGTTTCCCACAGCTGCTTGTTCATGATCAGCGGCGTGGAGATCTCCACGTAGCCGGCCTTCTTGTGGATCTCGCGCCAGTACTCCAGCAGCGTGTTCTTCAGCGTCATGCCGTTGGGCAGGAAGAACGGGAAGCCCGGAGCCTCCTCGCGCATCATGAAGATGTCCATCTCGCGGCCGATGCGGCGATGGTCGCGCTTTTCGGCCTCTTCCAGGTTGTGCAGGTACTCGGCAAGCTCGGCCTTCTTGAAGAACGCGGTGCCGTACAAGCGCTGCAGCTGCTCGTTCTTGGCATCGCCGCGCCAGTAGGCACCGGCCAGCTTCATCATCTTGAACGCACCGATCTTACCGGCAGAAGGAACATGCGGGCCGTGGCACAGGTCAACGAAGTTGCCGTGGCGGTACACCGTGATCTCCTGGTCGGCCAGGTCGTCGATATGCTCGCTCTTGAAGCGCTGATCTGCGAAGATCTCCTTCGCCTGCCCCAGCGTTACCACTTCGCGGATGAAGGGCTCGTCGGCCTTCACGATTTCCGCCATCTTCTTCTCGATGGCCTCGAAGTCGTCGGAAGAGATGTTCTGCGGAAGAGCGAAATCGTAGTAATAGCCGTCGTCGGTGGAAGGGCCGTAGGCGATCTGCGCGCCGGGGAACAGCTCCTGCACGGCTTCCGCCATAATATGGGCGCACGAATGGCGCATCAGGCCAAGGGCCTCGGGGCTTTTGGCGGTAACGATCTCGATGGAGTCGCCATCGGCCACGGGTGCGGTAAGGTCAACCATCTCGCCGTTGATCTTGCCGGCTAGCGCAGCCTTGGCAAGACCGGTGCCGATGGATGCGGCAACGTCGTATACCGTAGCGCCTTCCTCAAGGGTTTTCTTCGAACCATCAGGGAGTATGACTTCCACAATCGTTTCCTTTCTTGCGGCGGGCAAAGCCAAAGCGCCCACATCGCCGACAATGAACGAGCCGCCCAGCTAGGCGGCTCGCATCACCATAGCATATATGGTGACTGCTATTTGATCTGGGTAGTGCAGTACGGGCAAACCGTCCATGCGGGGTCGAGCGCATGGCGGCACGTCGGGCACAGGTTCTTCAAGCGCGTATGGCAGTTCGGGCACAGCACGTAATCGGCTTCCACCGGGTAGCCGCAGTTGCCGCAGTCGCCGTACTTCATAAGCTCGCGCTGCTTCAGCGCCAATTCCAAGTCCTGCTCTTCGCGGTCTGCCTGCAGCAGCGGCGGACGGATGATGCAGTACACCACCAAGCCCACCAGGGGGAAGATGGAAAGCAGGCCCCATGCCCAGCCGAACCCGCGCGATTGCGCGTCGCGGACCGACCAGAAAATGGAAAGGACGTACAGAAGGATGATCATTACGATAACGGCGAATGCCACCATTTGAAGCTCTCCTGATAGGAACTGGGACGTGATCGAACTCATGGGCGCTTAACCTTCCTGTGCGATTTCGGCAAGCTCTGCGCGCAGGCG
>CAVHGQ010000026.1:1921-8148 GCA_963635335.1 Candidatus Melainabacteria bacterium
CAACCTTCGTGTTCGCCATGGTGCTGATAAGCTCCTGCTGGCTGCTGAACAGCTCTGCGGCATCGGCGGTCTGCGCCTTCACCACAACCTCCAGCTGCTCGCGCGGCGAGATGCCGTAGCGCGCGCGGATGGAGCGGATGCCCGAAACCGCCTGGGTAACCATGGTTACCAAGCGCTCAGCCTCGGGGTCGATGAACTTGGCAAGCTCGCTGGCTTCCGGCCAAGCGGCCATCATCAGGTACTCGGCGTCCTTTTCACCGGGAAGCTCCTGATAGATCTGCTCGGTGACGAAGGGCATGGCCGGGTGCAGCAGGCGCAGCGCCGTGTCCAGCACGAACACCAGGTTGCGCTGAACCGTGGCGCGCTCTTCCCCACCCGCGTTCAAGCGGGGCTTGGAAAGCTCGATGTACCAGTCGCAGAACTCGTTCCAGAAGAAGGCGTACAGCTCGCGCGCAATGTCGGCGAACTCGAACTCGTCGTAGGCCTTGTCGAGCGAGGCCACCAGGCGCGCCAAGCGGCTGAAGATCCAGCGGTCGGCAGGCGTTGCCGGCACCGGTTCCCCAGGCTCGAAGCCTTCCAGGTTCATGTTCACGAAGCGCGCGGCGTTGCGCACCTTGTTGGCGAAGTTACGGCTGCTGACCAGCTTGTTCTCGTTGAACTTCAGGTCCTGCGCGCCGGTTACCTGCATCAGCAGGCCGAAGCGCATGCCATCGGCGCCGTAATCCTGCATAAGCTTCAGCGGGTCCACGCCGTTGCCACGGCTCTTCGACATGGGCTTGCCGTCAGCTGCCATAACCGTGGGGTGGATGATAACGTCCTTGAACGGGATCTGGTCGGTGAAGTACAGCGACGACATAACCATGCGCGCCACCCACAGGCCCATGATGTCACGGGCGGTGGAAAGCACCTGGGTGGGATAGTTGGGTTCGAGCTTGGAGGTGTCCTCCGGCCAGCCCTGCGTGGCAAACGGCCACAGCTGCGAGCTGAACCAGGTATCCAGGACGTCTTCGTCCTGATGCACGTGGCCGCCGCACTTGGGGCACACGTCGGTATCTTCCATCAGCGCGTCTTCCCAGCCGCAGGAATCGCAGTAGAACATGGGGATGCGATGGCCCCACCACAGCTGACGGGAAATGCACCAGTCCTTCAGGTTCTCCAGCCAGTCCAGGTACACCTGCTTCCAGCGTGCAGGGTGGAATTGGATGGAGCCGTCTTCCACCACTTCGGCGGCGCGCTTCTTCAGACGGTCCACCGCAACGAACCACTGCTCGGAAAGCCAGGGCTCCAGCTTGGTGTGGCAGCGGTAGCAGGTCATGACGGAATGGTCGTGGTCTTCCACGTGGTCCAGCAGGCCCAGCGCCTCGAACTCGGCCACGATGGCCTCGCGCGCCTCGTCGCGCGTCATGCCGCTGAACTTGCCGTAGCCCTCCACGACCACGGCATGCTCGTCGAACACGTTGATCTGCTCCAGGTTGTTGCGCTGGCCCATGGCGTAGTCGTTCGGGTCGTGCGCGGGCGTGGTCTTCACGCAGCCGGTGCCGAACTCGGAATCAACATAGTAGTCGGCGAAGATGGGGATCTTGCGGCCGACGATGGGCAGGTCGATGGTCTTGCCCACCAGGTTCTTGTAGCGCTCGTCCTTCGGGCTTACGGCAACGCCGGTGTCGCCCAGCATGGTTTCGGGGCGCGTGGTGGCCACAACAACGTATTCCATGCCGTCCACCGGCTCGGAAAGCGGGTAGCGAAGGTACCAAAGGTGGCCCTTCTCATCCACGTACTCGGCCTCGTCGTCGGCGATGGCGGTGGTGCAGGAAGGGCACCAGTTCACGATGCGGCGGCCCTTGTAGATAAGGCCATCGTGGTACCAGTCGCAGAACACCTTGCGCACCGCATGGGCATATTCGGGCGACATGGTGAACTTCTCGTCGGAGTAGTCGCACGAGCAGCCCATGCCCGCGATCTGGCGCACGATGGTGTTGCCGTAATCCTCGCGCCAATCCCAGCAGGCGTCGATGAACTTCTCGCGCCCGATCTCCAGGCGGGAAATGCCCTCTTCAGCGAGCTTCTTGTCTACCTTGGTTTGGGTGGCGATGCCGGCATGGTCGGTACCAAGGATCCAACGGGTCTGGTAGCCCTTCATGCGGGCATGGCGGATGCAGGTGTCTTGGATGGTGTCGTTCAGGGCATGGCCCATGTGCAGCATGCCGGTAACGTTCGGGGGCGGGATAACGATGGTGTAGGTATCGGCGCCGTTCTTGCCGAAGCCAGGCGTGCGCTGAAAATATCCCTTTTCCTTCCAGGCGTCGAAAAGCGGCTTTTCCCAGTCTTGGTACGACTGATCGCCCTTTTTGTCTGATGCCATGCCAATCCTTCCCATGGTCGTTCGTGTTCTGAGTAACTATTAAACAGCAAAAGCCGCCGCATTGCCCAAAAAGGACGTGCGGCGGCCTTACAAGGCAGTTAAGCGCTCTGCTTCTTGGCAGCGCCCTTCACGTTGGTAAGCTCGATGTGCTCGATTTCCGGCTTG
Source organism: Candidatus Melainabacteria bacterium (assembly GCA_963635335.1). Lineage (GTDB taxonomy): Bacteria > Actinomycetota > Coriobacteriia > Coriobacteriales > Eggerthellaceae > Anaerotardibacter. The sequence goes on from CAVHGQ010000026.1 coordinate 4,449, forward strand.
GTGGTTCCCTCGATGTCGCTGCGGCGGATGACCACGCGGGTGTGGCCCTCGTGCTCGGGCAGCTCGTACATGATGTCCATCAGCGCGTTCTCGCAGATGCTGCGCAGGCCGCGGGCGCCGGTTTGATGGTCGATGGCCTTCTCGGCGATGGCGGTGAGCGCATCGTCTTCGAACACCAGCTCGGAATCCTCGTAGCCGAACATCACCTTGTACTGCTTCACCAGGGCGTTCTTCGGCTCAGTGAGCACGCGCACCAGGTCTTCCTCGGAAAGCTCCTTCAGCGCGGTGACCACCGGGATGCGGCCCACGAACTCGGGGATCATGCCGAACTTGTGAAGATCTTCCGGGAGCACCTGCGAAAGCAGCTCGGCATCCGCGGCGCGCTTGGACTCGGGCATTTCCGAGCCGAAGCCGATGCTGGTCTTGCCCACGCGCTCGGCGATGATGTCGGGCAGGCCGACGAAGGCGCCGCCAAGGATGAACAGGATGTTCGTGGTGTCGATATGGATAAGCTCCTGCTGGGGGTGCTTGCGGCCGCCTTGCGGGGGCACGGAAGCCTCGCAGCCTTCCACGATCTTCAGCAGGGCCTGCTGCACGCCCTCGCCTGAAACATCGCGCGTGATGGAGAGGTTTTCCGCCTTGCGGGCAACCTTGTCGATCTCGTCGATGTAGATGATGCCCACCTCGGCGCGGGCGATATCGAAATCGGCCGCGGTGATGAGCTTCAGCAGGATGTTCTCAACGTCTTCGCCAACGTAGCCCGCCTCGGTGAGCGTGGTGGCGTCAGCGATGGCGAAGGGCACCTTCAGCGTGCGGGCGAGCGTCTGCGCCAGCAGCGTCTTGCCGGAACCGGTGGGACCGAGCAGCATGATGTTGCTCTTGGCAAGCTCCACGTCGCCGGGGTTGGCGGTTTCGCCCAGGCTCACGCGCTTATAGTGGTTGTACACCGCAACGGAAAGGGCGCGCTTGGCCTCTTCCTGGCCCACCACGTGCTCGGAGAGCTGCTCGAACAGCTGGCGCGGCGTGGGAAGGTTGTCGAAGCTGGGAGCGCCCTGCCCCTCGATGGCCTCGTCGGTTTCGGCGGTGATCTGAAGCACGTGGTTCAGGGCATCGGATTCCAGCCCGCGCATGTTCAGGTCGGCCATCATGGCCTCGGCCGAAAGCGAGATGCATTCGTCGCAGATGAAGATGCCGTTGGGGCCAGAGATCATGGCATTGACCTGATCAGGCGTTTTCCCGCAGAACGTGCAGTGTATGTTCTCGTTAGTGGGAAGGGGGGTTCCCGTCTGATCGGCCATTCTTACTCTGCCTTCTTCTCGTCAGAGCCGAAGCGGGAGGCAACCACCTTGTCTACCAGGCCGTAGGCGCAGGCCTCTTCGGCGGTCATCCAGTTGTCGCGCTCGGAATCGGCGTGCACGCGCTCCACAGGCTGGCCGCAGTGCTTGGCGATGATGCCCTCCAAGCGGTCGCGCGTCTTCTTCATCTCGGTGGCCAAGATCTGGAAGTCGGTCTGCTGGGTGCGCTCGCCGGAACCGCCCATGGGCTGATGGATCATGACCTGGGCGTTCGGCAGGATGATGCGCTTGCCCGGGGCACCGGCGCACAGAAGCACCGAGCCCATGGAAGCCGCCATGCCCATGCAGATGGTGGAAACATCGCACTTGATGTACTGCATGGTGTCGTAGATGGCAAGGCCAGCGGAAACAGAGCCGCCAGGCGAGTTCACGTACAGGGAGATGTCCTTGTCGGGGTCCACCGACTCAAGGTGCAGCAGCTGGGCCACAACGGTGTTCGCAACCGCGTCGTCGATGGGCTCGCCCAAGAACACGATGCGCTCGTTGAGCAAGCGGGAGTAGATGTCGTAGCTGCGCTCGCCGCGGGGCGACTGCTCTACAACGTAGGGAATAAGCGCTGATTGGAGGGGGTTGGTGAACATTGGTGCCTCTTTTCGTTCAGGCGCGTCGCATCCATCCGGCGCGACAGGTCATTTATGGATCGAAAGGGCAACCGCCGTGCATGGCAGTTGCCCTTTGCGTCTCAACGTATCAGATGAAGAGCTCAGGCTCCACTCGGCTTAGGCTTCCTTGGCTGCCTCTACCTCGGTAACCTTTGCCTTCGCAACAACATCGCGCATGGCGTTGGCGCGCACGATGCTCTCGCGGATCATGGGCAGGCGGCCTTCCTTGCGCCAGGTTGCCTCGATGGCATCCGGGTCGTCCAGGTCGGCCTGGGCGAACTCGTTGTGAACCTCTTCCTCGGTTGCCTTGATGTCGTAGTGACGGGCCCAAGCGTCAAGGGCAAGATCCTGGCGAACCGTGTCGGCTGCCTGCTTCTTGTTGTCTTCCTTGAACTGGTCGGGCGTCATCTCCATTGCGGAGAGGTACTTGTCGAAGGTAAGGCCCATGCGGGAAAGCTGGCCGTAGAAGTTCTGCAGGTTCTCGGTTTCCTGACGCTCGAGCATGGCCTCGGGCAGGTCGCCCTCGATGCGGTTGCCCAGGGCAAGCAGGCACTCGTTTTCCTTGCGGGCGCCCATGCTGGTGGTCTTCTGGGACTTGATGCTGTCAGCGATCTTGCTGCGCATGTCTTCCAGGCCCTCGAAGCCGAAGGTTTCCTTTGCCCACTCCTCGGTGATCTCGGGAACGATCTTCTTCTTGATTACCTCAACCTTGACGTTGAAGTGGAACGTGCCCTTCTCGTCGAGGGTGTCGGTAACGGCGGAATGCATGTCGGTGAGGTCGAGGTCGAACTCCTTTTCGCCGCCCTTCTTCAGGCCGATGAGCTCGGCATCGAATGCCTCGGGATATACGCCCTGACCAAGCTCGTACAGACGATGGTCGGCTGCGAATGCGGCAACCTCTTCGCCCTTCTCGTTGGTGGCGCTCATGGTGAGCTCGACGAACTCGCCGGGCTTCACCTTGGTGTTGGCGTTAGCGTCCTTGAAGTCGTGGTAGTAGTTGCGAAGCTCCTCGATCTGAGCATCGATCTCTTCCTCGGTGGCCTCGGCGGAGGGAACCTCTACCTCGACGGGCTCGTAGCTGGAAAGCTCAAGCTCGGGCTTCAGCTGCACGGTAGCGGTGAAGTTGAAGGGCTTGTGGTCTTCCACCAAGTCCTGCTCGTAGGCGTAGTCGGGGCGCTGCAGGGGAACCAGGTTGTTCTCTTCCAGAGCCTGGGGATATACCTCGTTCACCAGGTCCTCGGTAACCGTGGTGCGAACCGCTTCGAGACCCATGATGTTGTCGATAACGGGACGGGGAGCCTTGCCAGGACGGAAGCCAGGGAAGCTGTAGCGCTTGGCTACCTGACGGTACGTACGCTTGATGCGTGCGTCGACATCTTTAGCGTCGACCTCGAAGCTGAGCTTCACCTGATTGTTCTCGAGAGCCTCTACTTTGATGTTCACGAATAAACTCCTTCTTGGTTACCACGGTAGATCGCGTTGGTGCGGGCGAAAGGACTTGAACCTTCACGGGGGTTACCCACCAGAACCTAAACCTGGCGCGTCTGCCAATTCCGCCACGCCCGCACATGAGCACGCGACTCATGCCACCCGTCCAGGGCGACAACTTCGCTATGATAGCAAATCGCCCCCCGCGTGTAACCCACAATGCGAAAAACAGCAGATTCAGCGGCTGCGGGCAGGTTGCGGGGCGGTTCGGGGGCTTGGCTGGGACGGTGCTCCGGGGCGCTTCGTTATCGAGCG
>CAVHGQ010000026.1:8221-9282 GCA_963635335.1 Candidatus Melainabacteria bacterium
TGCGCACGGCGGGAAGCCTATACAGCGGAAAGCGGGGCCTATACCGCGGAAACGTCCTTCGCGGTGATGGTGCGCGAGGGCGAAACCAGGATGGAGCCCACCTGTCCCTTCAGCGCGGCGTCGTCGTAGAACACGCCCTGGGCCGAGGCGCCGTGCGGCGAGAGGCCTTCTTCCTGCTGCGAGATAACGATAGTGGCGCCCTGGTAGCTGCGCATCAGCCCGATTTCCTTGGTGACGCACACCACCATGTCCACGCCGCACAGCTTGTAATCGGCGATGCGCTTCTGCAGGTAGCTCTGCCAGGCGGTTACCTCGTCGATGTAGACGAAGCCGAACGTCTTGCCGTTGGCGCGGACGATGCAGCGCTCGTTGTAGGCTTCGGGGTGCTCCACATCCACCGTTATCACGGCGGCCTGCTTTTCCACGTACGAGACGCGCAAGCTGAACAGCGACACGCTCTTCTGCTGGCCTTCCTGGCCATCCCCCACCGCGCTGGACGCCTGCGCAGCGCTTACCTCGTTGCCCTGGCTTTCGCCCTTCTGCGACGACTGCCGGTTCAGCGCGCGCGGCCCCAGGCTGCCGCTGTCTTGGGCAGAGGCGTTCACCACGGTTGCCCTGCGGCTTTCCGCCGTGCCCTGGTACAGCAGTGCCGTGTAGCCGTCCAGGTTGCCGGCGGCATCGTCGATCTTGCTGGCGGCAACGTTGAGCGAGTGGCCGAGCGTGACGATATAGGCGATCACCACGCCCAAGGCCGCCACGGCCAGGAACAGGAACACGCCGAGCGCTGCTTTTTCACGGGAGGTCTTCATGGAACAGATACTACGCCAAACGGCCGGCTACGCCTTCGCGGTTGCGCCGACGGCGGGCAAATCCAAGATGCGAGCCAAGAAACGGCCGGTATGGCTTTCGGGCACCTGAGCGATTTCCTCGGGCGTGCCCTGAGCCACGATGGTGCCGCCGCGGCTGCCGCCTTCCGGCCCCAAATCAACCACGTAGTCGGCCGCCTTGATGATGTCCAGGTTGTGCTCGATCACCAGCACCGTGTTGCCGGCGTCCACCAG
>CAVHGQ010000026.1:9565-13057 GCA_963635335.1 Candidatus Melainabacteria bacterium
TTGCCGCGGTAGGTTACCTCCAGGGTCTCGCGGTTGTAGCGTTTGCCCTGGCACACCTCGCAATCCACGTACACGTCGGGCAGGAAGTGCATCTCTATCTTCTTCTGGCCGTCGCCCTTGCAGGCCTCGCAGCGGCCGCCGGCAACGTTGAAGCTGAAGCGCCCGGGCGCATAGCCGCGCGCCTTGGCTTCCGGCGTGCTGGCGAACAGCGCGCGGATGTCGTCCCATAGGCCGATATAGGTTGCCGGGTTGGAACGCGGGGTGCGGCCAATGGGGCTCTGGTCGATGTTGATCACCTTGTCCAAGAGCTCGGCGCCCAGAAGGCGGCGGTAGTCGCCCGCCTTGCGGTGCGCATGGTTCACGCGGTTGGCCAGCGCAGGGGCAAGCGTGTCGGTGATAAGCGAGCTCTTGCCCGAGCCCGAAACGCCGGTGATAAGAGTGAGTGTTCCCAGGGGAACGGTAAGGTCCACCTTCTTCAGGTTGTTCGCGGTTGCACCCTTCAGCTGGATGGATCCGCGGCGCGGCTTGCGGCGCTCGGCGGGGATGGGCACGCACTTGCGGCCGCTCAGGTACTGTGCGGTGAGCGAGCCTTCCACCTGCATGATTTCCTCAGGGGTGCCGGCGGCAACCACTTCGCCGCCCAGCTCGCCCGCGCCCGGGCCCATGTCTATGACGTAGTCGGCGCTGCGGATGGTGTCCTCGTCGTGCTCCACCACCACAACGGTGTTGCCCAAATCGCGCAGGTGCTCCAGCGTGCCGATAAGGCGCTCGTTGTCACGCTGGTGCAGGCCGATGGAGGGCTCGTCCAAGATGTACAGCACGCCCATCAGGCCCGCGCCGATCTGGGTTGCCAGGCGGATGCGCTGGGCCTCGCCGCCGGAAAGCGTTGCAGTGGCGCGCTCGAGCGTAAGGTAGTCCAATCCCACATCCACCAGGAACTTAAGGCGGGTTTTAATCTCCTTCACGATAGGAACGGCGATGGCCTGCTGCGCCTTCGTGAAGGCAAGCCCCTCGAAGAACGCCAGCGAGTCGAGCGAGGACATCTCGCATACCTCATGGATGTTCTTGCCGCCCACGGTAACTGCGAGGATCTGGGGGTTCAGGCGCTTGCCGCCGCAGGTTGCGCACGGGATGATGGAAAAGTACTGCTCGTACTTCTGGCGCTGACGGTCGGAGGTGGCCTCCTTGTAGCGGTGCATGACCGCCTCGCAGATGCCCTCCCACTCGATGAACCAGTAGGTTTCGCGGCCATCGACCGTGACGTAATCAACCCGGATCTTCTGCCCCGGGGCGCCGTTCATCATGATCTTCTGGACCTTCTTAGGGATATCCTCCCAAGGGGTTTGCGGATCCACGCCGTAATGAAGCAGCACCGCGCGCATCACCTGCGGGTAGTAGTTGCCCGTGCGGAACGGCGCCACAGCGCCTTCCTCCAGCGAAAGCGATTTGTCGGGAACCACCAGGCTGGGATCAACCTCTTCACGGCTGCCGATGCCCAGGCAGTCGGGGCAGGCGCCGTAGGGGGCGTTGAACGAAAAGTCGCGCGGCTGAAGCTCGGTCATGGAATGCCCGTGCTCGGGACAGGCAAGCGCCAGCGAGAACAGGTGCTCACCGGGGGCAAGGCCGCCGGTGGCGCCCGAAGAGGTAACCACGTCGGCCGCTTCCTCGCCCTTCTGCATCACCTTCACCAAAACGCGGCCTTCGGCCAGCTGGCAGGCCATTTCCACCGCCTGGGCAACGCGGGCACGCGCGCTTTCTTTCAGCACCACGCGGTCTACCACGACCTCGATGAAGTGCTTGAGCTTCTTGTTCAGCGTGATGGGCTCGCCGCCGAGCTTCGTTACCTCGCCGTCGATGCGCACGCGGCTGAAGCCCTCTTTCTGCAGGTCTTGGAACAGCTTGGTGAACTCGCCCTTCCTGCCGGTTACCACCGGCGCCATGATGAGCGCCCGTTCCCCTTCACCGAGCGCCATCACGTCGTCGGTTACCTGGTCGGTGGTCTGGGCCTTGATCTCGCGCCCGCATTCCGGGCAATGGGGAACGCCCACGCGCGCGAACAGCAAGCGCAGGTAGTCGTAGATCTCGGTAACCGTGCCCACGGTGGAACGAGGGTTCTTGCTGGTGGTTTTCTGGTCGATGGAAACGGCGGGCGAAAGGCCGTCGATGGAATCCAGGTCGGGCTTGCTCATCTGCCCCAGGAACTGGCGGGCATAGCTGGAAAGGCTTTCCACGTAGCGGCGCTGGCCTTCGGCGTAGATGGTGTCGAACGCCAAAGAGCTCTTCCCCGAGCCGGAAAGGCCGGTGATGACCACCAGCTCGTCGCGCGGGATAACGACATCGACGTTCTTGAGGTTGTGCTCGCGCGCACCCTTGATAACGATGGAGCTCTGAGACATGCCTGCCCTTCCCTTGTTTCTTTGGTCATTGATTCTAATTCGCACCAGACACAAGGTGAGCGCATTTGCGCGGTTTTCGCCAAATCGATAAGGGAGGGTGCTGGCAGGCAGCGGGGTTCGAGGGAGCGAAGGGCAGCCAGGGCGGTGCTAGGCGATAGGATGCGAGCCCGATTGAACTCCGAAAGCAGAAAGAACTGCAGCGCAGCGGCGCGCCAGGCTAACCCCGTGGGTGAGCCTGGCGATGGGCTTGGCGCAGGCGATCGGGCGTCATGTGGGTATACACCTGCGTGGTGGAAAGGCTGGAATGCCCCAGCATCTCCTGCACGCTGCGCAGGTCGGCGCCGCCGGCAAGCAAGTCGGTGGCAAACGAATGGCGCATGGCATGGGGCGAAAGCGATTCATCCAGCCCCGCCTTGGCAAGCGCCTTCTTGAACACGACGCGGACGGCGTTCGCGCTCATGTCGTTGCCGCGAGCGGAAATGAACACGGCCTCGCTCTGCCTTGTGCCCAGAAGGGCCGGCCGGCCAAGGGAAAGGTAGTTCTGCAGCGCAAGGCAAGCGGTTTCGTGAAGCGGGACGATGCGCTCCTTCGAGCCCTTGCCCATCACGCGAACCAGGCGCTCGCGCAAGTCCAACCCCGACATTCGCAGGCCTGCCGCCTCCGACACGCGCAGGCCGGCAGCATAGAGCAGCTCCAAAATGGCCTGGTCACGCAACTGCTGGGGGCTGGCCTCTTCTGGCTGCTTGCCTTCCAGCACAACAGAGAGCAACCGGTCCATCTCGTTGCGATGCACGGCGCGGGGCAGCGGCTTTCCCTGCTTCGGTCCCTGCAAGACCTCTGCCGGGCTGGATTCAACCATGCCCTCCACCACAAGCCAGCGGTAGAACGACTTGACGGCGCTCAGCCGGCGGTTCACTGTCCTGCGCGAATAGCTTGCCTGGTCCAGGTAGGCCAGGAAGCGGCGCACCTCGCGATGGGTGGCGCACAGCACATCCACCCCTTCGCGCTCGCACCAATCCAGGAAGGCCGAAACGTCGCTTCGGTACGCCCGCATGGTTTGAGGCGAGGCGTTGCGCTCGGCCGAAAGGGACTGGCA
>CAVHGQ010000027.1:0-5101 GCA_963635335.1 Candidatus Melainabacteria bacterium
CCACCAAACATGCCGGCTTCGTGGTGAACACCGGCAACGCCTCCGCCGCCGATGTGCTGCAGGTTATCCGCGACGTGCAGGCAGCCGTGAAGCAGCAGTTCGGCGTAGACCTGGAAACCGAAGTCCGCATGTGGGGCTTCTAGCGTTACGCGCCTTAACCCCCATCGTCCGCGCCGAGGGCCGGGGCACCGCCCCTCGGGGATTCCCGTTCCGCTGTTTGATGAGGCCCGCTTAGGCGGGCCTCATCTGCATGCGCTGCACTGCTTCATGCATTGGAAGGAGATTCGCTTCGCGAATCAGACAGAAATGGTGTTCAGAGAACCCCGAGCGGCAGTGCCCCAACCCACGTCGCTGCCTGCCCGTTGCAGATGAAGCGACGGGCAGAGCTAGTCGGGCGTGGTCGCTATCGCGTGCTAAAGGGGTCTGTCCCTACCGACACGCAGGGCTCAGTAGCGGCGGGCGGTGCCTGCGCGGCGAGAAGCCCTTCCGAAGCGCGGCTTCCGAGTGCTCGCCTTCGAGGCGGCGCCCCCGGTACTTGATCAACGATGCAGGAACAAGGTGAACCATGCGTCAAGCCATTACCTGCGCCGCCCCTTCGCGAGCACTCGGAAGCCGAAACAAGCGCAGGGGGCGCCGAGGTGCGCAGGCACCGACCGGCGCGGACGGATTCGGCGAAAGCGTGAACAGGAGCGACTTAACGCAAAATGACGACCGAGCCCGATGGGGCTGGTCGCCATTTGATTTTGGGTATGTAAGCGCCGCAGGTTAGTGGGATTCGCGGAGCTCGGCTCGCAGCATGTGGGCCATGTAGAACGCTACGCCGGAAAGCGCGCCGAATACCGCAACCCAGGCAATGGTGCCCTGTACAAGCGAGAACAGCGCAATCACCAGGGAGAACACGGCTGCGACTAGCATCATTGCGCAGGCAACCTTGCGCCCCGGGATGTACTTGAGCTCTTCTTGCTGCACGTTCTTCTTCGATTTGCCGTTCTTCTTAGCCATGGGATGCTCCCTTTTCAGTTCACAGATTGTTCGATGCCGGCCGCAGCACGCGGCCTGTTCTTTTTCGAACCCCATGCTAGATGGCGAACGTTTCCAGAATGCTACAAGCACGTATCGCAACGATGACGTGCGAAGCCACCGAAGCGGTGCGAAACGGCGCCCTTAGTGCCAGGGCTGGTCGAACTTGGGGGTAAGGCTGCCGTCTTCGGGGCGGTTGAACAGCGTTTCCTCGCCGCAGTCCTGGCAGGTTCCCACCAGCACCTTTCGCGGCATGAAGGTAAGCACGATGTAGGCGATGGCGAACGCGATGGAGAAGTACGGCATAACGAAGGCGATGCCGATAACAACGGCGGCCACGATCACGTGCACGTACCACTTGCTGGGAACGCGACGGCGGTCTGCCTCGTACTTGAAGTTGGTGCTACCGCAATAGGGGCAGGTGATCTTGGCCTCGTTGGACTTCTTCTTGTTGGGATTGGGCTTCTGGTTCTTTTTCTTGGAGCTCATCGCTCTTCCCCTCTACCTATCTTTGCGCGACGCGTTTGGCGCTGCTATAAGTCTTGCTTCTTGTGCCCGAGCCTTCGAGCCCGGGAAACTTGCGCCCGGGCGCTTCCCTCTTGCGCCGGCGCGATGCTCTTCCAAGGATACCATCAGGCTTGTGGGCGATCCCCCATCCGTTCGCGCCGAACCTATAGCGAAAAGCAACCGAAGAGGGCTTGTCTCGCATTGCGAGAAAACCTCGAATCCATATTCCCCGGAAATGGATTCATAGTTTTTCGATGTTTAGAGCTTATATCATGCGCTATTTCACCGAACAAAATTGTTCGATTGCTGGCTACATAGCCGCACGCTATCGCTTTCCCATTCATATCGAATAGGTCGCACAATTCTCGAACACGTTCGGTTTTTTCGAGTGGGGGTAGGATACACACCGCTTTGCACCGCAGCGCAAAGCACAGCTCTTCAAATCCAAAGCGTCATATGCAGACGAGCAACCAGGGAGGCTCCTTGTAGGGGGTGCCGTTTTGCCTTTGAAGCCGAACCCTCAACGATTGGAGACGAATTGTCCGCTGCAGCAGAGAAGGCCAAGCATTACGGTTTCGCCCTGGCAACCGTGTACATGTGCTATTTCACCTACGGCATCCAGGCCCTTATCCTGAGCCAGAACAAAGTCAACTTCTACACCCAGTGGGGCATCACCGACCCCACTGCAGGCTCCGCCGCGGTTTCCATGGCCATCGCCTGGATGGGATTCGGCAAGCTGGTAAGCGTATGGATCGGCGGCGAATTCTCCGACCGCATCGGCCGCAAGAAGTTCGCGGTTGCCGGCGCCATCGCCTACATCATCTGCTTCACGCTGATGCTGGTGGTAACCGACGCCACCCTGTGCTACGTGGCCGCATTCCTTTCCGGCGCCGCCACCTCGGGTTTCTGGGACGCAGCGCTCTACCCCGCCGCGCAAGAGGCCGAGCCTAAATACGCCGCTTCAGGCGTTATCGGCATCAAGGCCGCCGTTTCGGTTATGGGCGTTATCTACCCGCTGTTCGTTGCCTGGTTCAGCGCGCCGGAGATCTGGCACGTCAACATCTACCTGCCCATCGCGCTTTCCGTGGTATGCCTGATCATGACCATCATCACGCCGTTCCGCTACGACGACGAACGTGCCACCAAGGCCGAAGGCGAAGGCGGCATGGACGAAGCGCAGGCCGAAATCCAGGCGGCAAAGGATGCCATGCTGAAGAAGCCCGGCGCTCTGGTGCAGGTGTTCACCCTGCTTATGGCATTCATCTGCATGTTCATCATGTACGGCGCCCAGCAGTACACCAAGGCGTTCGGCATGGCCAACCTGGGGCTGGACGAAATGGGCGGCGCCGCGCTGGCCTCCATCTACACCGTGGGCTCCATCACCGCCGTGTTCTTCTGGGCCGTGGTTATGGGCAAGCTGCGCTGGAACCCGCTGAAGGTGCTGCTCATCGACTTCGCGTTCTCTACCCTGGCGCTGGCGTTGGTGCTGGTTGTTCCCAATGTGGCCATCGTCTACGTTGCCATCGCGCTGTTGGGCTTCTTCGCCGCCGGCGGCGCGCTGCAAACGGGCCTGGTGGTTCGCCAGAACTACTGCCCCGGCCCCAAGGGCCGCAACACGGGAATGTACATGACATTCATGGGCGTGGGCGCAACGTTCTTGCCCTTCATCGTGGGCGCCATGACCACCGCCATGGGCGAAACCGGCGCGCTCTACACCATGATGGGCCTGCTGCTGGCCGCTTCCGTGGTTGGCCTGCTGTTCTGCATCTACCTGGCGAACCAGTCCAAGAAGCTGTTCGGCTACACCATCAACCGCAAGATGGACTAAGGACGCGCAAGTCCCAACCCTCCTAATCAAACCGCCCCTGCCTCTCAGCGCGAGAAGCAGGGGCGGTTTTCGTTGCGGGGAACCCGCACGCGGGCAATCGCCGACAGGCCCGTTGCGGTTGGTCGCCAGCAAGCCAGCTACGGAAGGTCGGCCATGCAGGGCGGCGCACTTATCTATTGTTGGTTCGCCTGGCCTTCAGCCAGCTGCTTTGCGCGCAGCTCATGGGCAGCCCAAGTGATGCGCAGGGTGCTCAGCGCGTTGTCCAGAGTGCTGGAGCACGCCGCACCGGGAACGCCACGCAAAACGTTGACGATGTCTTGGATCTGACCGTTTCCCGGGTAGCTTTCAACGGGCGGGCAGAGCTTATCCACCACCAATTCGGCTTCCTTGCGCACGCCGCCCATCACGCCCTCGTGGGCAACGGCTTCGGGGTTCGCCAGCGTCTCGATACGAATGGGCGCCGCATTGTCGTAGTACGAGAACTCGGCGCTGCCCTTGTCTCCATATATAAGAAAGCGGTCGATGGCCTTGTACGTTGCATAGCACCAGACGCCCGAAACCATCACGTGGTTCCGGGTTTCGCCGGAAAGGGCAACCGTGTCTTCGCCCGGATAGCAGCCGGTGCGGTTGTCCACCTTCAGGCTGAAGTCCGTGATGGGCGCACCCGCCAAGAACGCGATAAGGTCCAGCATGTGCGCATCGCCTTCGAAGAAGTGGCTACCGCCGGAAACCTCCGGCCGCACGCGCCAGGGCTTTTCCGCTTCGGGCAGCAGCTCTTCGGCGGTCTGGCGCTGGGTGCGGATGACCTGCACGCCGCGGATGACGCCGATCTTCCCCGAATCGAGCAGGCGCTTCAGCTCACGGTAGCGCGGCATGCCGCGACGGTAATGCGCCACGAAGCAGCGCTTCCCCGTAGCTTCAAACGCGGTCTTGATCTGTTGGGCTTCATCCCAAGTAAGCGCGATGGGCTTTTCCAGGTAGCAGTCCTTGCCGGCGTTCGCCACGGCGATGGCGTGTTCCTTGTGACAGTTGGGAGTAGTGGCAACGTAGACGATGTCAATGCTGGGGTCGGCCAGCAATTCGTCGAGCGAGTCGAACGCGCGGCCGTGCCCGTGGCGCGCGCACCAATCAACGGCCTTCTGCTTGGTGCGGTTCCAAATGCCCACCAGCTCGGACCCTTCGGCCAGATAAAGCCCCGGCCCGTTCTTCGTTTCCACCACGTCGCCGCAGCCGATAACGCCCCAACGGATAACGTCTTTTTCCTGCATAGCAGCCCCTTCCCTCGCGGTCGCGCGCTGCGCCCCAACGCAATACGCGCACCAAAATTCTTTGCCGGGCCGCGCTATCGGCACTCGGCAAAGCCCCTACCGCCATTGTAGCGCCGGATCATAGCTGGGAACGCTGCCGAACCAGCAGCCCTACCCTTCCGCCAGGAAGTCGTAGGCATACTGCGCCGCCACCTGCGAGCCGCCGATAAGCACGCTTTCATCCACTGTGTAGTAGCAGCTGTGCTGCGGGAAGCTTGCCCCAGCTTCCCGGTTGCGCGTGCCCACAAACGCCAACGCACCCGGCACGAAGGCCAAGTACTCCGAGAAATCTTCCCCAGAAAGGGTGCCCTCGTAATGGGAAAGCGCCTGTTCGCCCAGCACTTTCGCAACCGAGGCCTGCGCACGAGCGGCGCATTCGGCGTCGTTCACCAAGCAGGAGTTGCCGAACTCCCACGTGAACTTGGCGCTGGCACCGAAC
>CAVHGQ010000027.1:5756-13018 GCA_963635335.1 Candidatus Melainabacteria bacterium
CATCGTAAGCGTCGAGGGCGCCGCCGCGGATGGTGGCGATGATGCCGGTTTCGGCCACCCGGCAATGCTCGATGCCCAACGCATCGAGCTCGGCGGCAAGGTAGCGCGCCGTTCCAACCTCATGCCCGCTCAGCTCGGGGTGGGCATGGAAGTAGCGGCGCTTCTCTATTACATACGGCTCGATGCTCGCTGCGCAGGATTTCAGCTCTGCCGTCACTGGCTCAGCCGCCACTGCGCCTCCGCCAGCCGCGGCCGCTTCAACCTTCAGTTCACGCGCATCCAGACAAGCCGCCGCCCCACTGCCGCGCGCCGCAGCCATGCCGGCAAAATTGCCTTCGTTCCCACCAGTCATATAAGCCGCCTTTCGCCTGTGCGACCCGGTACGTTCCCTTGATTATGCGCGAACTGCCCCACCTGCACATTCATAGAGATGTTCGATCCATGGGAATCGAAGAAGACAAGCACATTCTTTAAAAAAAGATTACAATTCTGAACGTATTGTCGTTTAGCGGTAGAGCAATGCCCCCGAGCGGGCTTTATCCGCACGAGCGAAAGGCGCATCATCCCCATGATGAAGCGAACCAAGATCATCTGCACCCTGGGTCCCGCCGTGGACTCGGAGTCGGCTTTGAACAACCTTGTCGTTGCCGGCATGGACGTGGCTCGTTGCAACTTCTCGCACGGCTCCCACGCCGAGCACAAGGCGCGCATGGACCGCCTGAAGAAGGTCCGCCGCGAGCTGGACGCCCCCGTGGCCATCATGCTGGACACCAAGGGCCCCTCCATCCGCACCGGGAAATTGGAGGGCGGCAAGCCCGTGCTCCTGCGCGCAGGCGACAACTTCTTCCTTACCGAAGAAGAGGTGCTGGGCACTTCCCGCCGCGTGCACCAAACCTGCAAGGGGCTGCATAAGCATGTAGAGCCCGGCACCATCGTCCTGGTGGACGACGGCCTGATCGAGCTGGCCGTGGACCGCGTGAACGGCACCGACATCCAATGCACGGTGCAGAACTCGGGCATGCTGGGCGAATGCAAGCAGATAAACCTGCCCGACACCGAAGTGCCCCTGCCCGTTATGACCGAGCAGGACAAGGAAGACCTGCTGTTCGGCATCCAGCAGGAAGTGGACTTCGTTGCCGCTTCGTTCGTGCGCAGCGGCGAAGACGTGAAAACCATCCGCCAGTTCCTCATCGACAACGGCGGCAGCGCCATCCGCATCGTGGCGAAGATCGAGAACGCCGATGCGGTAGAGAACATCGACAACATCATCGAGGCATCCGACGCCGTTATGGTTGCCCGCGGCGACCTGGGCGTAGAGGTTCCCTCGAACCAGGTGCCCCACCTTCAGAAGAAGATCATCAAGGCGTGCAACCGCGCCTACCGCCCGGCCATCTGCGCCACGCAGATGCTGGATTCCATGATCCGCAACCCGCGCCCCACCCGCGCCGAGGTTGCCGACGTGGCCAACGCCATCTACGACGGCGCCGACGCCGTTACCCTTTCGGGCGAAACCGCCATTGGCATGTACGCCGTGCCGGCCGTGCAGACCATGGCACGCATCGCCGAGGCAAGCGAGCCCTACCTGTACGCGGAAGGGTCCATCCCCAACCGAGCCGACAAGCAGGACAGCATTTCGGCCGTTGTGGGCCTTGCCGCCGCAACCACGGCCGAAAGCGTGGGCGCCTGCTGCGTGGTAACGCCCACCATGACCGGCCGCACCGCGCGCCTGGTTTCGAACTACCGCCCCAACGTGCCCATCTACGCCGTTACCACCACGGAAGCATATCGCCGTTCCCTGCAGCTGAACTGGGGCGTTACCCCCATCCTTGGCAAAGTGGTGGGCGATGCATCGTTCATCTTGGAACAGGCCTGCAGCGTGGTGAAGGAAAAGGGCTTCGTGCACGACGGCGACATCTGCGTGGTAACCCTGGGCGACCGCACCACTTCGCCGCATGCCGCAACCAACGCGCACATCGTGAACTTCGACCCCGCCGCCCCCAGCCCGCGCCCCACCAACGTGATGCAGGTTGTGCAAATCGGCGCCGATACGGAGGCTGATCGCTAATGGAAATCAAGACCAACTGCTATGCCGCCGTGGACATCGGCGCGTCTTCCGGCCGCGTCGTCGTGGGCGAAGTGGCCGAAAACGGCACCATCCAGCTTACCGAGATCCATCGCTTCGACAACATCCAGAAGCGCTCGGACGGGCACGACTGCTGGGACGTGGACATGCTGTTCCGCGAAACGGTTGCCGGCCTGGCCAAATGCAAGGAAGCCGGCTTCGCGCCGAAAACCGTGGGCATCGACACCTGGGCGGTTGACTTCGTCCTGCTGGATGCAAACGACCAGGTGCTGGGCGATGCCGTGGCCTACCGCGACGAGCGCACCAACGGCATGTACGCCGTGGCCGACGCCATCATGGCGCACGACGCGGTGTACCGCCGCACCGGCATCCAGCGCCAGCCGTTCAACACCATCTACCAGCTGCTGGCGCTGAAGCGCGAGCACCCGGAACAGCTGGCCGCCGCCGAAACGTTCCTGATGATCCCCGACTACCTGGCCTTCCTGCTTACCGGCACCAAGGCCAACGAGTACACCAACGCTTCCACCACCTGCCTGCTGAACGCACGCACGCAGGATTGGGACCAGGCCATCTTGGACGAGTTCGACATCCCGCGCGGCATGTTCTGCGACATCGTGATGCCCGGCACCGACCTGGGCGCCGTGAAGCCCGCCATCGAGCACGAAATAGGCTACGCCACGCGCGTCATCGCCCCGGCAACGCACGACACCGGCAGCGCGTACTTGGCCGTTCCCGCGCGCGATGCCAACGCGGTGTTCCTTTCCAGCGGCACCTGGAGCCTGCTGGGCGTGGAAAACGAAGGCCCCATCACCTCGGATGCCTCGCGCTTCCAGAACTTCACCAACGAAGGCGGCTTCGAGCTGCGCTTCCGCTTCCTGAAGAACATCATGGGCCTGTGGATGATCCAATCCATCCGCCGCGAGCTGAACGGCGTTTCCTATGTGGAGGGCAAGGCCACCCACCAGCCCGCCGAGGAAGCAGGCTTGGCACCGTTCAAGCACGAGGAAAAGCAGTGGGGCTTCCCCGACCTTATCGCCGCCGCCAAGGCGAGCGAGGGCTTCGAAGCGCACGTGAACGTGAACGACGACCGCTTCCTGGCACCCGATTCCATGATCAGCGAGATCCGCATGGCATGTTTCGAAACCGGCCAGCGCGTGCCCGAAACCGTGGGCGAGCTGATGCGCTGCGTGTACGTGAGCCTTTCCAACTGCTATGCGCAGTCCATCGCGGAAATGGCCTCGCTTACCGGGCGCACCTACACCTCCATCAACATCGTGGGCGGCGGCTGCCAGGACGGCTACCTGAACGAGCTCACCACGCGCGCCTGCGGCATTCCCGTGTTCGCCGGCCCGGTGGAGGGCACCAGCCTGGGCAACCTGGCCGTGCAGATGCTGGCCGACGGCGCCTTCGACGACTTGCAGGCCGTGCGCGACGCCATCGCCGTCTCGTTCGACGTGCAGCGTTTCGATTAGGGGCAGCCAAGGGCGAAACCAACCACAACCAACAACGGTTCCTGGCGCAGCAGCATCGCTTGCGCACCAGGGAGAACAGCCCGCAACGCGGCAAGGGCTACCGCTGCGCCAGGAACCGAATGGATAAAGCAGTTCAAAAGAAGGAAAGGACTTCGATGGATATCATCAACAGCGCACAGAGCGCTTTGAAGAGCGGCGTTTCCGCGGCACGCGGCGCCGTTTCCGGCGTTGCCGTAGAGCAGCTGGCCTTCGTGCGCGGCTTCTGCCGCATGTGCGACGACGGCTGGCAGCAGGGCTGGCACGAGCGCAACGGCGGCAACCTCACCTACCGCATGAAGGACGAGGACGTGCAGGCGGCCAAGCCGTTCTTCAGCGAGACCCCCGGCGAATGGGTGAACATGGGCGTTCAGGCCGACAGCCTGCGCGGCGCCTACTTCCTTACCACCGGCTCCGGCCGCTACATGCGCAACGTCATGAGCGAGCCCGCGCACAACATCGGCATCGTGGAGATCAACGACGCCGGCGATTCTTGGCGCATCGTTTGGGGCCTTACCGACGGTGGCAAGCCCACCAGCGAGTTCCCCACCCACTTCATGAACCACGCCGTGCGCATGGCCGCGACCAACGACGAGTGCCGCGTTATCTACCACGCGCACCCCATCAACGTCATCGCCATGACGTTCGTGTGCCCGCTTGACGCCCGCTACTTCACGCGCGCGCTGTGGAAGGCCATGACCGAGTGCATCGTGGTGTTCCCCTCCGGCGTGGGCGTGGTGCCCTGGATGGTTCCCGGCGGCGCCGACATCGCACATGCCACTTCCGAGCTGATGAAGAAGTACGAAGCCGCCGTTTGGGCCCAGCACGGCCTGTTCGTTTCCGGCCCCGACTTCGACACCACCTTCGGCCTGATGCACACCATCGAAAAGGCCGCCGACGTGTACCGTCGCGCCCGCCAGATGAACGGCGGCTCCGACGAGTTCCTGAACACCATTTCCGACGAGGGCCTTCGCCAGATCGGCGTGGACTTCGACCTTACCGTCAACGACGAGTTCCTGGACTAAGGGGCGCACATGACTATCCGCAAAACCGCCGATGGGCGCACCATCTCGGGCTTCAAGATGAAGCTGTACCCCGGCTTTGCCGAAGAGTACGAGAAGCGCCACAACGAGCTGTGGCCCGAAATGGCCGACATGATCCACGAGTACGGTGGGCACAACTACTCCATTTTCATCGACGAGGAAACCAACATCCTCTTCGGATATATCGAGCTTGACGATCCCGATCGCTATGCCGAGAGCGCCAAGACCGATATTTGCAAGAAATGGTGGGATTTCATGGCCAGCGTCATGGAAACGAACGCGGACAACTCGCCCGTTTCCGTAGACCTGCCCTGCGCATTCCACCTCGACTAGAAAGGAAAAGCATTGGCGCTTTCCCAAGAACGCAAGGGAACCATGGCGGTTTCCCTTACCAACTTCCTTGACTCTGGCTGCATCGTTGCATCCAGCGTGGCCCTTACCGCATGGGCCGCTGCCTTCGGCTTCGGTTCCACCTGGACCGCAATCCTGGGCGCAATCGGCGCAAACGCCTTCGGCGCTGCCGTTGGCGCGCTTATCGGCGGCTTCCTTACCGACAAGTTCGGCCGTACCGCCATTTACCGCTACAACCTGCTGGTATACGCGCTGGGCGTGCTCATCGCCATGTGCGCGGTGAACCTGCCCATGGTTGTGGTGGGCGTTGTGCTCTCCGGCCTTTCGGTAGGCGCGGGCGTGCCGGCTTCTTGGAGCTACATCTCCGAGACCTCCACTTCCACCAAGCGCGCTTCGAACATCGGCATCAGCCAGTTCGCTTGGAGCTGCGGCCCTGCCATCATCTTCATCGTTTCCCTGGCGCTTTCCTTCATCCTGCCCGGGTTCGAATCTGACGGCACCACGCTGCTGCCCGCCGGCACCTACGGCCCGTTCGATGGCCTGCTGGCAACGCGCATCCTGTTCGCCATCCTGTTCATCGTTGCCCTTATCGCCTGGAACCTTCAGCGTCAGCTGCAGGAATCCGCCGACTGGGCCGAAAAGAACGAGGAAGGCGCAGAGAAGGTTGGCTTCGGCAAGATGATGGCCAACGCTCTGAAGAACCCCGTGAACGTGAAGACCATCATCTTCCTGGTTGCCGTGTACCTTACCTGGAACCTGGCTGCCGGCACGAACGGCCAGTTCATGCCCTACCTCTACGCAGCTGCAGGCAACATCGACTCCACCGGCCAGAGCCTGCTGGGCGTTGTGCAGTGGGTACTGGTTGCCGTCTGCTCGCTGGCCATCTTCTCCAAGTTCGGTGACGTTGTTTCCCACCGCGTGCTGTTCGGCGCTTCCGCCCTTCTGGCACTGCTTTCCTGGATCGCCATCGCCGTGTTCGGCATCGCCATCCAGAACGGCAACACCGATTCCATGGGCTGGGTCCTTTGGGTCTACGTTATCCTGTGGGGCGTTTCCGCTGGTTTCTCTGCTCAGTGCTTCTACGCACTGTGGGGCACCGAGCTGTTCCCCACGCAGTACCGTGGCGGCGTTCAGGGCATCATGTTCTTCCTGGTTCGTGGCGCGCTGGGCATCTGGTCGCTGGTAGGCGTTGGCGCCATCATGGGCGACATCTCCGCCAACCCGGCCGGCTTCTTCCCCGCCGCCGTGATCATGTGCGTGGTTCTGCTTATCTCCCTGGTTGTGGGCGTTGTTTGGTGCCCCAAGACCCAGGGCAAGACCCTCGACGAGATCACCAAGGAGCGCTACGGCAAGATCGAGACCTGGGAGGACTAGTTCTTCCGTTGCCTCTTCCGCTGCCGCGCTCGCGGGCTCCCCGCAGCTTGCGCTTGCAAGCTTCATGACCGCAGCATGGCAGCACCCGGGAAGCAGACCCCATCTGCGACCCAAAACCGCATAGCAAAAGGAAAGCGTCTTCGGGCGCTTTTCTTTTGCCCTGATGCGGGGGGCTCGGAAGGGGCAGCCAGGATTCCCGCACCAAGCCCAATGCACATTCGGATCCGAAACGCTAACGTCGGGCAAGCGCATCGCAGCGCCCGCCTCGCTCACCCAACCAACAGGGCGGAAACAACGGGCCAGTTCATCTCGCCCAAGAACAATAGGCCTTGCTATAATTCGCGCAACGAAGAGGAATCACCTAATGAACGGCCAGAAATGGCCGTTCGCAAAGATAGGAGTTCAACATGAAGATCAGCGCACGCAACCAGATCAAGGGCACCGTGAAGGAAATCCGCGAAGGCGCCGTGAACGCCGTGGTGGTTATCTGCCGCGGCAACCACAACCCCATCAAGGCCGACATCACCATGGAATCCGTGAAGCAGCTGGAGCTTGCCGAGGGCAAGGAATGCTACGCGGTTATCAAGGCCACCAATGTCATGTTCGCCACCGCGAAGATCCCGAACATCTCTGCCCGCAACCAGATCGAGGGCACCGTCACTTCCGTGAAGGAAGGTGCCGTGAACGGGCATGTGACCATCGAGGACGAAAGCGGCGTGCGCATCTCCGGCTCCATCACCAACGAGGCCATCGAGCAGCTGGGCCTCAAGGAAGGCGGCAAGGCCGTAGCCATCATCAAGTCCACCGACGTAATGGTGGCGGTTGACTAGGGGCTGCGCATAACCCGCAACCCGCCTTTAAATCCAGGTAAACGCACGATGGCCGCTCGGTTGAGCGGCCATC
>CAVHGQ010000028.1:0-12848 GCA_963635335.1 Candidatus Melainabacteria bacterium
ACCTCGAACCTTACTCGCAACCCGCATTCTTGGCATCATTTCCAGTACACCTGCACTGATTGCCATAAGTCGCACAGGGCATCGGTGCTTGTCTGCACCACTTGCCACGATGATTCATATGCGGATGTTCCCGATGGATGGCTCACGGCGCAAGAGGCCTCTGAGCTGGACACCATCTACGGAGCCTACGACAATGAGGAGTAACTTGGCGCCCTATTTGGGAGCAAGGTAAGTCAACGACTCTGGATGCGAGCCCCTGACTGGTTTAGAGCTTGTCGGGGCTCGTATTGTATAGGAGATAAGAACAATGAACGCAAAGATGAAGCGTCGTCTTATGACGGTTGCTGGCGTGATCGTCATCGTTGTCGTGATCGCATTCGCCCTGATCGGCGGAAGCACCTCGGCTAAAGCGGCTAGTGTTGCCGACTGTGCCGATGGAAGCCTTACCGGCCAAAAGGTAGAGGTTTCCGGTACCGTTGTGGACAACTCCTACAATATCGATGAGCAAGGAGTTCTCACGTTCTCGCTATGCGACGAGGGCGCCTCTTCTTCAGACGCTGTCTCGGGCAACGTCCCAACAGTTCGCGTTTCCTACGACAAGGGCGTCTCGGCAACGTTCGGCAATGGAATCTCGGCAATTTGCACGGGAAGGATCAACGAGGATGGCACCTTGGTAGCCACCGAGCTGGTAACCAAATGTCCCTCCAAATACGAGAACGCATCCGAGGCCCTCTCGGTTTCTTCCTTGCTGGGCTACGGGCAATCGATGATCGGCAAAACGGTGAAGCTCGAAGGTGTCCTTGCCGACCCAGGTATGGGAACGGTGGATCAGCCGATTCGCTTCACATTGGAAGATGCATCTGCGGCAGGTGCGCAGGTAGCGGTGCACTATGAGGGCGCCATATCGCAAGAGCAGAGCCTACCGGGCTCCAAGCTCGTGATCCAGGGCGCGCTCGGCGACGATGGCGTTTTCAACGCCACAAGCGTGGCAATGGGGGAATAGCATGCTTTCCTTGTTTGGCCTTATTGGGCTGCTTCTGGCGTTCTTCGCCTGCGTGCTTTGCGTGGTGTGTCTTGGATTCGGCCTGCGTGCGAATGCGAGGGGAAATCGCGATACGGGAGAGGCGCTTGATTGGGCGGGCCGTGCGGCGAGCATCGTCTGCTTTGTGGGGCTTACCGTGTCGTGCGCGGTGCTGGTATTCGCCTTCATGACAGGCGACTGCACGATTCAGTATGTGTTGGATAATCGCTCGGATAACACCAGCGCTTTGAGCTGGATGTACCGCCTTAGCGGCTTATGGTCGGGGCGGGAAGGCTCGCTGCTGTTCTGGGCGTGGCTTATTGCGGTGTTCGCCTTCTTGGTTTCCCGCAAAGAGGCGGATAGCCCCCAGCGCTTGGACAGCGTTGCCCTAATGGTGATGGCCTTTGTGCTGGCGCTGTTCGTCGGGGTTCTGCTGTTCAGCGAGGACAACATGCCCTTCACAGCTACTGACGAGAAGTACTTCGATTATGCAACGATGCAGGTAACTTCTGCTGGCAGCGTTTTGGGGATGAATTCCTTGCTGGAGCATTGGGCGATGGCGGTGCACCCTCCCACGCTGTTCTTGGGTTACGCCGGCCTTACCGTGCCGTTCGCCTACGCTATCGCGGCCCTTGTGTGCAACGATGCCAGCGAGCAATGGGTTGATCGTTGCTCCCCGTATGCGCAGTTCGCATGGCTGTTCCTGACAATCGGCATCGGGCTTGGCGCTATATGGGCGTACGTTTGCCTGGGATGGGGCGGCTACTGGGGATGGGACCCGGTAGAGAACGCAAGTTTGTTGCCTTGGCTGATGTGCATTGCCCTGATGCACAGCTTCACGGTGTACCGACAGCGCGGGATGTTCAAGGGCTGGGCCATCATGTGCGCTGCCCTGACGTTCTGCTTCGTGATAGTGGGCACGTTCATCAGCCGCTCCGGACTGGTGCAATCCGTCCATGCCTTCGAAGGCGACACGGTTTCCCTGGTGTTCTTCCTGGCGCTGATGGTGCTCTCTGTGTGCTCGGCGGCCATCGGTTTGGCTGTGCGCCGCAAGACCTTCGCCCCAAGGGATAGGGCGGATGCGGAAAGCATGCTCACCAAAGACGTTGCCTTCTACATCAATTGCGTGTTCGTGCTGCTGGCCTCGTGCCTGCTTTGCTACATGACCATATCCTCGGCGCTTCCGTCGTTTTTGCCGTTCGGCGGCCAGTCGGTGAGCACGGGGACCTTCAACGCCATCGCACGACCGTTGGGGATAGTGTATTTGTTGCTTATCGCTATAGGGCCGATGCTTGGATGGGTGAAGACCGACAAGCAGAAGCTCTTGCGCACGATGCGATTGCCCGCGGCTGTTGCGGCGGTGGTCTTCGTGTTGCTGATGCTGTATTTCTTCCAGGCTCTTCTTCCGGCGTATGAGGCAACCATCGCTGCCGGCGGGAGCGGTGCTGAAGAGCTGCTTGAGATGGGGCCGGCTTGGTACTACAACGGCTTGGCCGTTGTCGGGTTCGCCGTGGCCAGCGTGCTTATCGCGAATGCTGTCTGCATGATTGCCCGCTGCGTTAAGGCGGGTGCGGTTGCGGCGGCACCTGTGGGCGGGTTCTTGTGCCATGCTGCTATGGGTGTGATGCTTGTCGGGCTCATCGGCTCTTCGATGTACGTGACCGAGAACGCGGGATACCTGGAGTACGATTCTGCGACCGATTCCGCAAATGGCACATTCGCTATCGGTAGCTACGAGCTTGCCTACCAGGGCCAATCGGTAACCCAGCTGGAAAGCTCAGATGTTCTGTATCAGGTCGATTTCAACGTCACGCATGATGGGGCGGCTGTGGGAACGGCCGATCCGTCCATCCAACTGGTGGCAAGCACCCAGCAGCAGAAGCTCAATGCGAGCGTGATCGGCTTCCCGACCGAAGACCTGTTCGTGGTGTACAAGGGCGTGAACGCCAAAACAGGCTATCTTTCCCTGGATGTGCGGGTGAACCCCCTCATCAGCGTTGTGTGGGCGGGTTTTGCCCTGCTAAGCTGCGGTATGGCCCTGGCTTTCGCGGGGATGCTGAAGCGCAGGCCGGTTCAAGCCGGGGAGGCTGGTTGATGTGGCAAACGCGTTGGAACTGCAAGGGGTGTCGAAGCGCTTCGGTGCCCGTTCGGCCCTGGCCGAAGTGAACCTATCGGTGCCCGAAGGTGCTTTCGTCAGCGTGTTCGGCCCTAACGGCGCAGGTAAAACCACATTGCTCCGCCTTATGGCAACCCTTGCCCGGCCAACCGAAGGCAAGATGCTGATCCAGGGTGTCGACGCGCTTGAGCATCCCGAGCGGGTAAGGGCGCTTATCGGCCTTGTGTCCCATAGCCCGCTTCTGTACCCCGAGCTTACCGCCTGCGAGAACCTTAGGCTTTTCGCTCGCCTTTATGGAGTAGAGGAGCCAGATGCCCGCATAGAGAAGCTGCTCAGAGATGTGGGGCTGCACCACCGTCGCTTCGATGCGGTTTCATCGTATTCGCGTGGGATGACCCAGCGCCTTTCCATCGCCCGTGCCCTGGTGAACGATCCGGCGATCCTCTTGTTGGATGAGCCGTATTCCGGCCTTGACCCTTATGCCGCCGATGACCTGGACGGTATCCTGACCCAGCAGCGCAAGGAGCGAACCATCGTCATGGTGAGCCACGATCTTGCTAAGGGATACGCGCTCTGCACCCATCTGCTTGTTATGGCGAAGGGGAAGGTGAGGATCTTCTGCAGCCGCGAGGAAATGGACGGCTGCGATTTCGAGCAGGCTTACCGCGATTCCGTGGGAAAGCGAGGTGCCTGATGCGTGCTGAAGCGGGGAAGGCCCCCTCGATGCTCTCCCAATACCGCGCTCTTCTTCGCAAGGATGTGGAGCGCGAGTTCCATACGTTCGACATGCTCAGCTCCATGGTGCTGTATGCGGTTCTCGTGCTGGTTGTCTACGGTGTTGCCCTTTCGCGGGTTTCCCTGGGCGAAGATGTGCGCGGTGTGACCTCTGGGCTCTTATGGGTGCTCATCGTGTTCACTTCTCTTATAGGCCTGAACAGGTCGTTTGCCTACGAGAGGGAAAACGATTGCCTCGATGCCATCCTTATCGCCCCTATCGACCGTTCGGTTGTGTTCTTGGCGAAGGCAACTTCGAACCTCCTGTTCCTACTCGTCGTCGAGCTGATCGTGGTTCCGGTGTTCGTCTTCTTCTTCCTGGAAGGCCAGCAGCTTGGTGAAACCGTGCAGTTTGCCTTGGCTCCGTTGCTCTTGGGCACGCTGGGGATGGCGGCGGTTGGCACGCTGCTGGCAACCGTCACGGCAAGCACGCGCGGGCGCGACGTCATGCTGGCGGTGCTCGCGGTTCCCCTGCTGTTCCCCTTGCTGTACGCATGCGTGTGCGCCACATCGGCGTGCCTTGTCGGGGGAGATGGCTTTTGGTCTACCTTCGTTGTCTCTGTGACGATCGTCGGTGTGTACGATGTGGTTATGGGGCTGCTCTCGTGGGTGCTGTACGATTTCGTGGTCTCGGCGTAAGGAGGATGTTTTGAGCAGAAGGAAAAGACCTTTGCCTGAGATCGGGCAATGGCCGGACAAGTTGGTTCCCTTTGCCATCGCGGTTGCCGCGATAGGGCTTTTGGGCGGGTTCCTGTTGGCCTTCCTCTACGCTTCGCCGGTAAGCGGAGCGCGCGTGGATGGCGCCGAGCTCATCGGTGGCAGCATGGTTTCCTCGAAGCTTCTTCTTTCGCAGAAGATCTTCTATTTCCATATGCCGGCCGCGCTTGCCTCCATGGCGGGCCTGGCGTTTATGGCCTACTACTGCATCCGCTTCCTGGCCACGCGAAACCAGCGTTTCGACATCTGCGCGAAATGCTGCATGGAGATATCGCTGGTGTTCGCCCTTGCGGTGATGTTCACCGGCGAGATGTGGACGCGCTTCGAGTGGGGAGTGTGGTGGACGTGGGAACCCCGCCTAACCACCTATCTGGTGCTGGTCTTGGTTATCCTTGCCTACTTCGTCTTGCGCAATGCCGTCGACGACCCGGAGCGCAGGGGCGCCTTCAGCGCGGTTCTGGGCCTTATCGCATTCGCCGACGTCCCCATCACCTTCGCCGTTACGCGCATCCTTCCGTCCAGCCTGCATCCGGTGGTGTTCCGCGAGGGCGGGCTTGCTCCCGACATGGGCCTTACGGTGGCCGTTTGCTCGATCGGCATGCTGGCGTTGGCTTTCGCCATGTATCGCGTTTGTTTCCGCAATGCGCGCCTTGCCGAGCGCGCCTGCGCTCTTGAAGAGAAAGAGAGGGATTGACGATGAACCCTATCCTCGAAGAGATCTACAGCACGATACTCCCCTCTGCCCCCTACCTGATAGCGGCCTACGTTCTGGTGCTTGCCGCCCTTCTGGCGTGGCTCCTCGTCCAGTTCCGGCGCCAGTCAAATCTGTCCCGGCGCCTCGACATGCTTGAAGAGGAGCTCAAGGACCGGGAAGACGTGCAGCGCTTGGGGTAGGGGTTTACCCGCAGCTTTCCGCATAGGGCGCGCGAAGATGCCCTGCCCGTCTTCCACCGTGCGATAATCTCCTTGAGGACCGAACGCGTTCATGGACAGGCGCGCTCGGAGCAATGAGGAGGAAGAGCAATGGGGTTTGGCAACGTCATCGCCGGCGTGGCTGCTGCCTTGGTGGCGGCTGAAGGGGTGTACTCCGCCGCTACGGGCAAATCCTCCCTTTTGCGCCCGCCGGGGTCTCAGGGTGAATCGGATTTCATGTCCCGCTGCATAAAGTGCGGGAAATGCATCGAAGCGTGCCCCCATAAGGCTATCTACCCTGCAGATTTGATGCAGGGCGCTGCTGCCGGCACACCGACGCTCGATGTGGAGAACCGTGCCTGCCGCCTCTGCGCCGATTTCCCCTGTGTGGCCGCGTGCCCGACAGGGGCGCTTCGCGATGTGTCCGAAAAGCACGACGTGAACATGGGGTACGCGAAGATCAACGAGAACACCTGCATCGCCTATCAGGGGATGCGCTGCGAGGTGTGCTACCGTGTGTGCCCGCTCATCGACGAGGCGATCACCATCGAGTTCCAGGCAATGGAAAACGATTCTATCCACACGAAGTTCATTCCCACCGTGAACAAGGAGAAGTGCACCGGATGCGGGCTATGCGTTCAGAGATGCGTAGTGCGCGATCCGAAGGTTGCGATGAAGGTTGTGAGCATCGCCGCCCAAGAGAAGAAGGGGAAGTAGCCCTGCTGCCGCCAAGCAAGGGGGTTCAAGGAGGACATCATGGAGTACTCAAGGCGTGATTTTATCAAGCTGGTCGCCATCGCTGCGGCCAGTGCGGCCGTTTCGGGCTCGCTTGCCGGTTGCGCCCCGAAGGCCAATCAATCCATCGATAAAGACAGCGTAACCACCACGGTAGGCGTGTGCCGCTTCTGCGGCTGCGGCTGCGGTGTTCTGATCGAGAGCCAGAACGGCAAGATCATCAGCATCACCGGCGACCCGAACAACGATTCCAGCCGTGGCCTGAACTGCGTGAAGGGCTACTATCTGGCCAAGATCCTGAAGGGCGAAGACCGTCTTACCAAGCCTCTTATCCGCCTGGACAAGTCCACCAAGGGCTCGAACGACCCGAAGGTGTACCGCGAGGCCGAATGGGACGAGGCGCTTGACCTGGTTGCAGAGAAGATGCGGGAAACCTGGAAGAAGGACAAGAGCCGCTTGGCATTCTGGGGCTCGGGGCAGCAGCCCATCTTGGAGGGCTATGCCACGTCCAAGTTCTGGAAGGCGGGTCTGCGCTCCAACAACATCGACCCGAATGCCCGTCTGTGCATGGCATCTGCAGTTGTAGCGTTCATGAACACCTTCGGCACCGACGAGCCCGCCGGTTGCTATGCCGACATCGACTACGCCGACCTGTTCATCACCTGGGGTGCCAACATGGCCGAAGCCCATCCGATGCTGTTCAGCCGCATTACCGCGCGCAAACAGCAGGCCGGCGTGAAGCACTACGACCTTACCACCGTGCGGAACCGCACCAGCGCCCTTGCCGACAAGGTGATGGTCTTCGAGCCCAATACCGACCTTGCCATCACCAACTGCATTTGCCGCTACCTGCTGGAAAACGAGACCTACGACAAGGAATTCGTGAAAGACCACGTGTGCTTCAAGCACGGCCAGGAAGACATTGGCAACAACGACTTCGAGAACCGCGATACCTACGACAAGTCGGACAAGGGCAAGAGCGCCGAAAAGGTGACCGAGATCGACCTTGCGGAATTCCGCAAGCTGGTAGAGCCCTACACCTACGAGTACGTAAGCCAGCTTTCCGGCGTTTCCGTGGAAGACCTGCAGTCGCTCTACGAGGCGTTCGCCGACCCGAACTGCAAGATTATGAGTCTGTGGACCATGGGCGCGAACCAGCACAACCGCGGCACGTGGGTGAACCAGAACTTCTACAACTGCCATCTGCTTTCCGGCAAGATCGCCAAGCCGGGCAACGGCCCCTTCTCGCTTACCGGCCAGCCTTCCGCTTGCGGTACGGCGCGCGAGGTGGGCACCTTCAGCCATCGCCTTCCTGCCGACTTGGTTGTTGCCAACGCGCAGCATCGCCGTTACACCGAAGCGGTTTGGGACTTGCCCGAGAACTGGCTTGAGGACATTTCCGCCCCGGGCTACCACACCACCAAGATATTCCGCGAGATGTCGAACGGGAACATGGACTTCATCTGGACTGCCCACAACAACTGGGCCCAATCCATGACCGACCTCAACCGCTTCCTTGGTAGGGACGGCGAGCATCTGGGCATCTTCGATACCTTCATCGTGGTTTCCGAGGTGTACCCCACGCTTTCGACGGCGTATGCCGACGTCGTGCTCCCTGCTGCCATGTGGATCGAGCGCGAGGGCATGTTCGGCAACGGCGAGCGCCGCACGGCCGTGTTCGAGAAGGCCTGCGATCCTCCGGGCGATGCCCGTTGGGATCTGTGGATGCTGATGGAAATTGCCAAGCGCGTGCTCGACGGCGAGAAGATCGGTGACAAAGACGCCTTCGACGCCCTGTTCGGCAAGTGGTACGACAAGGATGCGGGCGACTTCAAGTACGACAACCAGCGCGATGTGTGCCGCGAGATCTGGAACGAGTACCGCACGTTCTCGAACCCCGATCCGGCAGAGAACAGCTATTCGAGCGAGCGCGTGCTGCGCATCCACGACAACCTGGACAACAAAGAAGGCTGGAGCCCGCTTAAGCTGACTGCCAAGCGCCTGGCGCCGTACGACGAGTACATCACCCAGCACGGCCTAACCTGGCCTACCCAGCAGATCGACGGCAAATGGTACGCCACGCGCTGGCGCTTCAACGGTGCCGGCAAGCAGGAAGACGGCTACGACACCTGGAACGTGCAGAAGTGGGGCGAGACCGATAAGGCCGACGGCATCTCGTTCTACAAGACCGCGAACCACAAGCCGTGCGTCACGTTCCATCCCTACGAGCCTCCTGCCGAGATCCGCGACAGCGAGTACCCGTTCTACATGGTTACCGGGCGCTTGTTGGAGCATTGGCACACGGGCAGCATGACGCGCCGCGTGCCCGAGCTGGACAACGCCCTGCCCGAGGCGCTGATGGACCTTTGCCAGCAGGATATGGACGAGATCGGCGTGAAGGATGGCGACCGCGTGAAGGTGACCAGCCGCTGGGGCTCGTTCGAGTGCACGGTTTCCAGTGCCGGCCGCACGCAGCCGACCCATCATATGTGCTATATACCGTTCTTCGCCGAGGAAACGCTGGTGAACCTTGCCCAGCAAGAGGTGTACTGCCCCCTTTCGAAGGAACCCGACTACAAGAAAACCGCTGTTCGCATTGAGAAGGTCTAGGGGGTGCTGGGAATGAAGACGAAACGGAGCATCGCCATCGTGGCGGCCGTTTTCGGGCTCATGCTCTCTGCGTGCGCCCTTGGCGGGTGCTATTCCACGAATGCCATCAAGTCCCCTTCCGAGACCTTCGATACGCCCGAGGGGGCGGCGCCCATGCTTTCCGTTGCCCATGAGGGCCGTTACGAGAGCTTGGGCGCAGAGGGCTGCTTCGGTTGCCACGGCTCGAGCAGCGAGGCGGACCCGTTCTTGGCGAAGGCCGGGCAGATGCCCGACAACCATTATGTTGGGGAAGACAGGGACTCCCACAAGATCGATGCCGCGCATTCCCTATGCGGCAGCTGCCATGTGCAGCAGCGAAAGGCCGGTGAGTAGCGTGGTTATCTCGAGCTTGGTGGTGAACACCGTTTCCGATTCCACGATCGAAGTAGCCCATGCCCTTTCTGCTATGCAGGGGGTAGAGGTGCATGAGGTGGTGGAATCGAAGCTGGTGGTAACGCTCGAATCGGAAACCGTGGACTCTTCGGCCGATGTTGCGGCGCAATTCCAGGAGATACCGGGGGTTTTGAGCGTGAACCTCATCTACGTCAACTTCGAAGACGACCCGAGCTTGCGCTAAGGCGGGATTCTGATGCAAGACAACCCTGAAAAGAACGAAGAGCAACGCTGCCCTGCCGGCTCGGCGCAGGCGCGCCCTTCGTCTGGGAAGAAGGGTGCTAGCCGCAAATGGGGCATCGCCCGCCACTGCGTGCAGGTGTTCGTGCTGGTGTTCTTCCTGGTTCCCGTGGTGGCATCGGGCTGGGCCATCATGGGAACCGATTTGCAGGGGAGTCCTATTGCGGATTCGGTTGCCACTCCGGCGCAATTCGCTTGGTCGGGAACGCTCTCTTCCTCGCAGATCGGCCCGGTCACCCTTATGGATCCGTTCGTGTTCTTGCAGACGGTTGCCGCCTCGAGGGCGTTCGACCCTGCCTGGCTTCTGGCGGCCTTGGTGCCCTTGCTGGTGTTCGGCATTGTGCGGGGAAGGGCTTTCTGCGGTTGGGTGTGCCCGGTGAACCTTGTTCTTGAGGTGGTTGACGCATGGCGCAGGAAAGTGTGCCCGAAGCGCCAGCTTCCCGAGCATAGGCTGCCGCGCCATGCGAAGATCGGCGTTGCGGCTGCGGTGTTGGTGCTTTCCCTTTTGGTGAGCATCCCTGTTTACGAGGTGCTGAACCCGATCAGCTTCATCAACAAGGGTTTGGTGTTCGGAAGTGCCGTTGGTGGGATTACCCTGCTCGCCATCGTTTTGTTGGATGCGTTCTGGGGCCATAGGGTATGGTGCCGGTCGCTGTGCCCGCTTGGAGGATTCTACGAGGTACTGGGCAAGATCGGCCTGGTGAAGGTTCGCATCGACCACGATGCTTGCATCAAGTGCGGAAGCTGCAAGAAAGCCTGCATCGCCGACCCCGAGATCCTCGATCCCGCCCTTGATGGCGAGCATTCAAGGGTTTGCGCGGGCGATTGCATGGTATGCGGCAAATGCATCGATGCCTGCCCGGTAGGCGCGCTGGACATGGAAGTGTCTGCTCCCGGAAAGAAGTAGGTAGGCACATCGAAGGCGCTGGCCTGCTTCGGCTTTGGCGGCCTACAGCTCGAGTAACTTATGGCGCAGGGCGAATTCGACCAGCTCTGCGCGGTTGCTCAGCCCCAGCTTGCTGTACACCTTGGATCGATGCGCTTCCACTGTTTTCACGGAAAGGAAGATGCGCTCGGAGATCTCGCGGTTGGTGAACCCGCGGGCAAGAAGGATCAGCACTTCCATTTCGCGTGGGGTAAGCTGCTCCAGGTTAAACTCGACTTCTTTACCGCCTTCCGCCACGAATTTCGCCAGCGCTTCTGCCATTTTAGGATGTATGTAGCTGTCGCCCTCATGCACCATATGGATTGCGCGCAGCAGCTCCGCAGGTGAAGCGCTTTTCGGCAGGTAACCCTTCGCTCCCTTGTTCATGGTGTGGTACAGGTACTCTGACTCCGTAAACATGGTGAGGATTATCACTTTGGTGTCGGGGAGGTCGCGCACTATGTTCTCGCAGGCTACCAGGCCGCTTTGGGCAGGCGGCATGGAAAGGTCGAGCAGGAGGATATCGGGCTTGCGTGCCGCACAGACGGCATATGCCTGAGTGCCATCGGCCGCTTCGCCGACCACCTGGATGTCCGGGTCTTTGTCCAAGATCATCTTGAAGCCGAAGCGCACCATTTCGTGGTCGTCGGCAAGGACAACGGTGATCATTGCGAGAGCTCCTCCTTTTCCGTCGATTCCCTCATGGGGGCTATCAGGCTTATCGTGGATCCTTGATGGCTGGAGGTTATCTGCAGGTCGGCTCCGATCAGGCGCGCCCGTTCGCGCATTCCCGACAGGCCGCATCCACTTCCTTTGATGACGGGCGCTTCGGTATTGAACCCTACGCCCTTGTCGGAGATGGAGACATTCAACCATCCAACCATGGTAGAGAAGGTGATCTCCACCATGTCTGCTTTGGAATACTTGCAGGAATTGAGTATAGCCTCTTGGCATATACGGTAGATCTGGGTTTCTACGGCTGGATCGAAGCGGCCGATGTCTTGCTGACCCTTGAACACGATGCTCGTGCCATAGGTTTTCTCCAGAACGGCTGCCTGCGATTTCAATGCCGGAACAAGGCCGAAATTGTCCAAGGTGGAAGGCCTGAGCTCGGTCGACAGGTTGCGTATGTTGGTCTGGAGCAATTCGATGCGGGAAAGCGCCTGGTCAATAAGGTCGTTTGCCTCGTCATCGGCAATGTGCTCCTGCGCCATGTGGAGCAGGAGGGAAACGGTAAGCAGGTCTTGGGCCATCCCATCGTGCAATTCGCGCGAAAGCCTCTTCCTCTCGTCTTCCTGAGCGAGCACCACTTTGGAAAACTCGGTTTGGGGAAGGAGGGTGTGCCAGTCCTCTTCTTTCTTGCTTGTTTCGGGCTTGCCGAAGTCGACGAAACGCTGCTCTTGTATCTCGGCGTCAAGGAATTTGCCTTGCAGGTCGCTTGCGCAGCGAAGGTAGGTCTGCGCGTACTTTCTGCCGGGCGTTCGATGGGCAAGGATCAGGACACCTACGGTGCGGCTGCCCTGCTTCAGGGGCAGTGCGCAGAAACTGCGCAGGTCTTCGGCGAACACGATAGGGTAGCTGGAGTATTCGTTTTGGCCAAGGTCCTGGTCGATATCGGTGAGCATCATGGGCTGGCCGCTTTTCAGCACGATGCCGCCGATGCCGTGACCCGGCAAAAGGGAGATGCGGGTAACGCGCTGGCTGGTTGCCCCGCTGAAATACGCCCACTTCATGGGAGCGCCAACGAAAGGGGAAAGCCCTATGCCCACAAAGTCGAAGCCATAGGTTGCGGCGATGCGGTCGGCTTCCCCCTGATAGTCGGCATCGCCCCCGCGAAGCACCGCCTCGGAAAAGTTAGCCTGTTCATGCGTAGCGCCCATATAAATTCCCCCTTGGTTGGTTCATTTTAGTTCGAATGCCCCTCTTGAGGTTTTGGGGGAGAAAAATATGAAAGCCCTAGGTCCGGACGTAACAGCGAGCGGGATCCTGACGAGTGCAGGGGGTTCGAGTAAACATGCCAGTGGCATGTTTAGTTCCTGACTATGCGTTCGAGCGAACGCATCCTGCGCAGCTCTGCTGAGCAGGATTAGCTGGCCTTCGGGCCGCGCCGAACGATTGAGGGCACCCTGTGCCGTCAGGATTACACGCAGCGTCAGGTCGTCTCATAAGAAAAAAGCCCGTTCGTAGAACGGGCTTAAACACAAGGTGGCGGAGAGCTGGGGATTCGATTGCATGCTTCGCACACAATCACCCCTCCCTCGCAAGCTCGGTCGGGCGAATTCCTAAAAACGTGCCACTGGCACCTTTTCTTAACGGAATTCCACCTCATCGGTTCGAATCCCCGTCCTTTGTTGCGAGTATAACAA
>CAVHGQ010000029.1:0-12686 GCA_963635335.1 Candidatus Melainabacteria bacterium
TGGATGCAGGTGGAAGCCTTGCCGTCGGCGGCCTGCCAGGAGTACAGGCCCTTCACGAACTCGCGGTTCTCGGTCATCTTCTCCAAGTTCAGCAAGCCCATGATCTCGGGGATCTTCACGCCCGCGGGGCAGTCCTTCACGCAGTATTTGCAGTTCGTGCACGGGATAAGGCCAACGCTCTTCAGCGCCTCGATGGCCTGCTGGAGCGCCTTCTCCTCTTCAGAGCTGAACGGCTGGTTTTCCTTCCATTCGCGCACGTTTTCCTGCACCTGCTCCAAGGTGGACATGCCCGAGAGCACCGTGATGACGTTGGGCAGGTTGTAGCAGAAACGATACGCCCAGGAAACCACGCTCTTGTTGGGGTTCACGGCCTTCAGAACGTCCTTGCCGCGGTCGGGCAGCTCGGCCAAGCGGCCGCCACGAGCGGGCTCCATGATGGTTACCGGCACGCCATGTTTCTGGGCCACTTCCATGCACCTGCGCGACTCGGTTACCGGGTCTTCCCAGTCAAGGTAGTTCACCTGCAGCTGCACGAAGTCCATGTCGGGGTGCTGGGTAAGCAGCCTATCCAGACACTCGGCGTTATCGTGCATGGAAAAGCCCAGGTGCTTGATAACGCCTTCTGCCTTCTTCTGCGCAGCCCATTCCCACAGGCCATAGTTGTCGAACTTCGCCGTTCGCGGACCGCCCACGTTGTGCAGCAGGTAGAAGTCGACGTAATCGGTGCCCAAGCGCTCCAACGAGGTGTCCAGGCAGGCCTTGGCGCTTTCCGCATCGGGCTGAGCCCAGGCAAGGCACTTCGTGGCGATGGTGAACGATTCGCGCGGATAGCGCTCTACCAGCGCCTTTCGCACCGCAACCTCGGATTCGCCGTTATGGTACACGTAGGCTGTGTCGAAGTACGTGCCGCCCGCTTCCATGAAGGCGTCCGCCATCTTGCTGAAATGGTCGATGTCGATGCTCTTCGGGTCGTCGGCGTCGGTCAAGGGCAGGCGCATGCACCCGAAGCCGAGCTTCGGCGTATCAAGAAGGGAATTGCTCATGGCGGGCTCCTATCGTTGGTCTTCCTGAATTGTATCGCAAAATCCATTTAAGTGACGCGGCGTTACGTAAGTCAACCGAATGGGAAAGCCTTCGCCCAACTCCTCCAAGCACTGCAACAGAAAGGCCGCCCAGGCACAATGCCCAGACAGCCTTGGATCCAACAGTGATTGGCGGGGTTCAGCCTTTATGCTTCCTTGGCGCCGTACTGCTCGTAATACGCATCCAGCGCAGCCTTGGTGGCGTCGTCAATGACCACCTTGCCCTGAACCTCGTGGTTGTGCAGCAGCTCGGTTACCTCGGCCATGCTCACGATGGAAGCCACCGGGAAGCCATACTTTTCCTGCACTTCCTTCTGCGCGGTTTTCACACCGCCCTTGCCAACCTCCATGCGGTTCAGGGAAACGATAAGACCCTTCACCTGCACGTCAGCGGCGCCCTTCAGAATGGGATACGTCTCGTCGATGGACTTGCCGGACGTGGTGACGTCTTCCACCATAACAACGCGGTCGCCATCATGAAGCTCCGCACCCAGCAGGTTGCCCTTGTCGGCGCCGTGGTCCTTCACTTCCTTGCGGTTGCAGCAGTACTTAACTTCCTTGCCGTAGAGCTCCTGCAGCGCAATGGCGGTTACCACGGCCAGCGGGATACCCTTGTAAGCAGGGCCGAACACCACGTCGAAGTCCAGGCCGAAGTTGTCGTGGATGGCGCGGGCGTAGTACTCGCCCAGGCGCTTCAGCTGCGAGCCGGTTACGTAGGCGCCGGCATTCATGAAGAAGGGCGACTGGCGGCCGCTCTTAAGCGTGAACTCGCCGAACTTGAGCACCTGGCTTTCCACCATGAACTCGATGAATTCCTTCTTGTATGCCTCCATGCGGCCTTCCTTCCCGAAACTGCGAAATTGCCTTCCGCAATGATAGCAGCTATTCCCGAAGAAGGCCTAAGCGCGCCGGGCTCGCCGGGCAATGCGCGCAGACAGGAACGATTCGGACCTTGCCGGGGCGACTCGGACCCGACCCGTCAAACCCCCGCAGCATCAGCCCCGTACCTAAAAGCGCCCCGAAGGGCGCTTTGGCAAAATGGCACATCAAGCAAGCAGGAAGGAGTACTTCCGTCGCCGTTAGCGGTTCTTGTAGAACCCGTCCATGGCCTTGTACACGTCGATCTCCCATTGGCGGCGGTGGCTCTTGGCCACCGTATCCAGGATCAGGCCGGTGACGAAGGAAAGCGCCGCACAGCCCGCGAGCGCCATGGATCCCAGCATGGTGGGGATGCGCGGCACCAGGCCGGTTGCGGCGTACTCGGCCACCACGGGGATGCCGGCCACCACGGCCAGGATGAGCAGGATCAGCGCCAGCCAGCCGAAGAAGGCCAGCGGGCGGTAGTCCTTGAACAGGCTGGTGATGGCCTTCAGCACCTTGGCGCCGTCGCCGAAGGTGGAGAGCTTGGAGTAGCTGCCCTCGGGGCGGTCGCGGTAGTCGATGGGCACGTCCTCGATGCGCCAGCGCTTGTCCACCGCGTGGATGGAGATCTCGGTCTCGATCTGGAAGCCCTCGGAGAGCACGGGCATGGTCTTCACGAACACGCGGTTGAAGGCGCGGTAGCCCGTCATCACGTCCTCGAACGCGAAGCCGTAGATGCGCTTGATGAGCCAGCGCACCAAATCGTTGCCGAAGCCGTGGAAGGCGCGATCGTTCTCTTCCCCATACGAGCCGTTGGAGAGGCGGTCGCCCACCGTCATGTCGGCGCGTCCGGCGCGCAGCGGCTCGATAAGGGCGGGCGCGGCCTCGGCCGGGTAAGTGTCGTCGCCGTCCACCATGATGTAATAGTCGGCGTCGATGTCGCGGAACATCGAGCGCACCACGTTGCCCTTGCCCTGGCGCCCCTCGAAGCGCACGATGGCGCCGTGCTCGGCGGCGATCTTCGAGGTCTCGTCCTTGGAGTTGTTGTCGTAGACGTATATGTCGGCGTCGGGCATGACGCGCTTGAAGTCGTCCACCACCTTGCCGATGGTGACCGCCTCGTTGTAGCAGGGTATGAGCACTGCGACCTTTTCAGCCATCAATCTGCTCCTTCGTATTCGAACTGGCGGGAATGCGGTTTACACGTTGAACTTGAAGTGCATGACGTCGCCGTCCTGCACCACGTAGTCTTTGCCCTCTTGGCGCAGCTTGCCGGCATCGCGGCAGCCCTTTTCGCCGCCCAGGGCAACGTAGTCTTCGTAAGAAGCGGTTTCTGCCTTGATGAAGCCACGCTCGAAATCGGTATGGATAACGCCGGCAGCCTGCGGAGCCTTGGCGCCCACGGGGATGGTCCACGCACGCGTCTCGGTTTCGCCGCTGGTGAAGTAGCTCTGCAGCCCCAGCAGCTTGTACGCCTCACGGATAAGACGCGAAAGGCCGCTTTCGTCGAGCCCCAGCTCTTCCATGAAGATGGCGGCTTCCTCGGGGTCGAGCTCGGCCAGGTCGGCCTCGATCTTGGCGCTGATGGGCACCGGGCGCTGGCCGTCGATCTCGGGCAGCTCGGCAGCCACCTTGTCCTCGTCGACGTTGGCGATGTAGAGCATGGGCTTCATGGTGAGCAGGCACAGCTCGCGGATGGCTTCCTGCTCTTCCTCGGAAAGGTCCAGCTGAAGCGCGCGCTTGCCCTCGTTCAGGCCCTCGAGCACCTTCTGGGCGGTTTCGAAGTTGATGGCCTTCTCCTTGTAGCGCTTGCCTTCCTTTTCCAGGCGCGGCATGGCCTTTTCCAGGGTGGCGATGTCGGCCAGGATGAGCTCGGTCTTGATGGTTTCCACGTCGCTTTGCGGGTCAACCTTCTTGGAAACGTGCTCTACGTTCGGGTCGCTGAAGAAGCGCACCACCTCGCAGATGGCGTCGGTTTCGCGGATGTTGGCAAGGAACTTGTTGCCCAGGCCTTCGCCCTGCGAAGCACCCGCAACCAAGCCTGCGATATCAACGAATTCCACCGTTGCCGGGATGATCTTGGCGGGATGGTCGATTGCCGCCAGGCCTTCCAGGCGCTTATCGGGAACGGGCACCAGGCCCACATTGGGCTCGATGGTGGCGAAGGGGTAGTTCGCCGCGAAGCCGCTTTTCTTCGTAAGCGCGGTGAACAGGGAGGACTTGCCAACATTGGGCAGGCCCACGATGCCGATGGAAAGAGACACGTTTGCTCCTAATCAATATCGAAAATTCGTGCCCTTCATCATACAACACCGCCCGTGTTACATCTTGAAGAAGCCCAGGCTTGCCGCCACGTAGGCCACCAGGATAACGATGAGCAGAACCGGGCAGACATACTTGATGCCGAAGGCCCATACCTTGCGCAGCTTAAAGCGGGAAGAGAGCATAACCTCTTCCTCGATTTCCTTAGGCCCGATGATCCAGCCAACGAAGATGCAGGTGAGCAGGGCAACGATGGGCATCATCACGGAGTTGGAGATGAAGTCCAAGAAGTCCAAGATGGTGGTGCCCTCACCCATGGGCTGGATGAAGGAAAGGCCGCCGTAACCCAAGCACACCAGGATGCCCATAAGGGTTACCCAGGCCGCAACCACGCCGAGCGCCGTCTTGCGCTTGCAATGCGCGGCGTCCTGCACGATGGAAACGCAGGTTTCCACCAGGGAAAGGGCGCTGGTAAGCGCGGCGAACAGCACCAGGACGAAGAAGCCCGTGCCCACAGCGCCCGCGAGGCCGCCCATGCCCTCGAACACCTGGGGCAGCACGATGAACATGAGCGAGGGACCGGAATTCTGAGCAACTGCTTCGCCCGAGCCCATGGCCACGAACGTTGCAGGGATGATCATGAAGCCCGCCAGCAGGGAAACGCCGAAGGTGGACCCGGCGATCTGCCCCACGCTGGAGGTGAGGTTGGTGGCCTTGTCCAGGTACGAACCGTAGGTAACCATGATGCCCATGGCCAAGGAAAGCGTGAAGAACGTCTGGCCCAGTGCGGCAATGACCAGTTCCGGGCTGAACTTGCTGAAGTCGGGCAGCAGGTAGAAGGCCACGCCGTCCACGGCGCCGGGCAAGGTAAGGGCGTACACGGCGATGGCAGCGGCCACGATGATGAGCACCGGCATCATGATGAGGTTCGCCTTCTCCAGGCCCTTGTTCACGCCCATGCCCACGATGAAGTACGTGATGAGCATGAAGATGAGCGTGAACAGGATGGCCTCAGGCCCAACCGAGATGAACTCGGTGAAGTAGGCGCCGCCGTCGGTGAGGCTGGCCGAGGCGCCCGAAGCGTACGCAGCCAGGTACTTCGTTACCCAGCCGCCGATAACGCAGTAATACGGCACGATGATGAACGGCACCGCCGACATGAGGATGCCGATGAAGGAGTACTTCTTACCGAAGGCCTTGAAGGCTCCGATGGCGCTTTGGCCGGTCTTGCGGCCCAGGGCGTTTTCCAGCAGCAGCAGCGAGATGCCGATGGTGAACACGAACACCAGGTACACCAGCAAGAACATGCCGCCGCCGTACTTTGCCGCCAAGTACGGGAAGCGCCACATGGCGCCCAGGCCGACTGCGGAAGCTGCCGCCGAAAGCACGAACGCGAGTTTTCCCGACCAGGCAGCACGCCCTTCAAGCTGAGCCGCTTCGGTAGATGTAGCCATATATCCTCCCCTTTCGCCCCGCCCTCTGCGAGGCGCAAAAATTCCAAGGAGGTATTTTACCGCAGCGATGCGCGGCGCACGCGACCCGCCCGCAAAGGGGCGGATCTGCTCCCCGAGCGAGAGCGGCAAAAGGGCGGCCCTCTAGGGCAACTGCGGGGTGTGCACGCGCGTTCCCTCGTAGCTCACGTGCCAAAACACCAGGCCAGAAGCCGGAGCGTTCTCGCCTGCGGCGGAACGGTTGCGCGCTTCAAGCACCTGTTGAACCCATTCGGGCTTGCGGCGGCCCAAGCCCACGGCAACCAACGTGCCCACGATGGTGCGCACCATGGAATGA
Source organism: Candidatus Melainabacteria bacterium (assembly GCA_963635335.1). GTDB lineage: Bacteria > Actinomycetota > Coriobacteriia > Coriobacteriales > Eggerthellaceae > Anaerotardibacter. Next base: position 5,994 of record CAVHGQ010000029.1, read on the forward strand.
AGGAAGGCGTTGCCCTTCACGGTGATGACCACCAGCGATTCGCCCCACAGCTGTTGGGGCTCCACTTCTATGCTGAACACATTGCGCATGGTGGACTTGCCCTCGGCCGAAACCGCCATGCAGAAGCTCTTGAAGTCGTGCTCGCCGATAAGGTAGCCGGCCGCCTGGCGCATGGCCTCAAGGTCCAACTGCTTGGGGATATGCCAGCAGAAATCGCGCATCAGCAGCGGCGCATAAGAATCGGTGCAGATGAAGTAGCGGTACTCGCGCATAGTGGCGGAAAAGCGCGCCGAGAATTCCGCCGGCTTTTCCTGCAGGCTCTTCACCGAGATGTCGTCGTGGGTAAGGGCATTCAGCGAGCGCAGCAGCTTGAACAGGCTGCGGCCGCGCAGTTCCTGTTCGCCCACCTGGAAGCTCACCACCTGCCCACGTGCATGCACGCCCGAATCGGTGCGGCCAGCGCACACGGTTTCCACCGGACGGCGGAACAACAGCTCCAGCGCCTCCTCGATGCTGCCCTGCACGGTAAGCTGCCCGGGCTGGCGGGCAAAGCCGGCGAAGGGCGCACCGTTGTACGCCACTTCCATGACTAAGTTCAACTCGGTTTCCGGGCTTTCCACTACGATGCCTTCCACAGCGTGCGGCCGAACAGGTCGTACAGGCGCGAGCGCAGGCTGGAATTGCTGGAGTCCACCGTAAGCGGCAGCTCGGCGCGCATACGGTGCCCGTCCACTTGGCTCACGTTCAGGACAACCGGGTCCCTGCCGGGGTACTGCTGCAGGATGCGCATCAGCCTATCGGACACCAGCGCGTTCAGCTCGCGCGTGGTAAGACCGAGCTCCAGCTGCAAGGGGGCGGCGTTCGCCTCTTCCTCGGTAAGCACCAGCGGCTTGGCCTCGTACACCAAGATCTGCTTGCCGCGGTCGCTCACCTCGAACTTGCCCTTGCAGGTGATGATGGCGTCTTCCTGGATGGCGTCGCGGTTCTTCTCGTAGTCGAAGCACACGCACTCGATGTGGCCGGAGGTGTCTTCCAAGATGAAGTTGGCCATAAGGTTGCCGCGCTTGGTGCGACGTATGTTCATCTCGGAAACCATGCCGGCGAACGTGGCCGACTTGATGCCGGTTTCGCGGTCGGCCAAGTCGCCGATGGTGTGCTTCATGGTACGGGCCAGGTAGTTCTCGTACGGGCGCAGCGGATGGTCGGACACGTACATCTTCAAGATGTCCTTCTCGAACGCGAGCAGCGTGCGCTTGTCCCACTCGATGCCGTCGGGCGCCGGGATGTCTTCCTGGAAGCTTTCGTCCACATCGCCGAACATGCTGAACATATCCAACTGACCAGCCGATTTGTCCTTCTGGCGCTTCGCCGCGCTTTCCAGCAGCGTGGTGTCGTCGATGAAGTGCATGCACTGCTTGCGCGTGTAGCCGGTGGAATCGAACGCGCCCGACTTCACCAAGGCTTCCAGCGTCTTGCGGTTGTAGGCGTTGGAGGGCACGCGGTTCACGAAGTCGTGCAGGCTGGTGAACGGGCCGTTTTCCTCGCGCTCGGCGATGATGACCTCAGCCACATGCTCTCCCACGCCGCGCACGCCCGCCAAGCCGAAGCGGATGCCCTCTTCAAGCGGGGTGAATTCCAGATTCGAGGAGTTCACGTCGGGCGGCAGCACGGGGATGCCGCTGCGGTTGCAGCTGGCGATGTACTTGATAAGGCGGTCGTTGTTGCCCATGTAGCTGGACAGCACGGCGGCCATGTACTCGTTCGGGAAGTGCGCCTTCAGGTACGCCGTGCGCATAACCAGCAGCGCGTAGGCCGCCGAGTGCGACTTGTTGAAGGCGTACTTAGCGAACTTCTCGGCGTCTTCCCAGATCTCCTTGGCGATGTCGAGCGAGTAGCCGTTTTCCACCGCGCCGTTGTTCCAGTCGTCCTGGAGCAGGCGCATGATGTCGAGCTTCTTCTTGCCCATTGCCTTGCGCAGCTTGTCTGCCTTGCCGGCGGAAAAGCCGCTCATGACCATGGAAACCTGCATGATCTGCTCTTGGTAGACCATGGTGCCGTAGGTTTCTTCCAGGATGGGGCGCAGGCGGTCGTCGTAGTAGTGGACCGGGGTCTTGCCCTGAACCACCTTCACGTAGTCTTCCACCATGCCCGATTCCAACGGGCCGGGGCGGTTAAGGGCGATGGAGGCTACAACGTCGGAAAAGCGCTCGGGCGGGATCTGCGCGAACAGGGAAACGTACAGCGCGCCTTCCACCTGGAACAGGCCGTCCATGTTCAAGGGCATGCCGTTCTTGCGCAGCTCGCCGCGCATCAGGGCGAATGCCTTGTCGTCCTCGATGGGAATCTCCTCGGGCACCAGATGGTCGCCCGTGCGCGCTTCCACGTTGCGGCATGCGCGGGAAAGCACGCCCAAGGTACGCAGGCCCAGGAAGTCCATCTTCAGAAGGCCCAAGTCGGGCGTGTAATGGCCGTCGTACTGGGTGATGATGCCGCCGCCCTTGGTGTCGCGCTTCATGGGCACGTGGTCGCTCATGGGGTCGCGGCAGATGATGGTGGCGCAGGCATGCACGCCCTCGCCGCGCACGTGGCCTTCGATGGACTTCGCCGCATCGATGACGCGGCGCACGTCGTCTTCCTGCTCGTAGGCCTTCAGCAGGTCGGGATTGGTTTCCAGCGCGCGGTCGATGGTGATGCCCAGCTCGCCGCCGATCATCTTGCAGATGCGGTCGCCCACGGCGTAGGGGTAGTCCAGCACACGGGCGGCGTCGCGCACGGCGTTCTTCGCCTGCAGCTTGCCGAAGGTGATAACGCCGGCCACGTGGTCTTCGCCGTAGAACTCGCGGATGTGCTCGATAACGTCCTGGCGATGCTGATCGTCGAAGTCGACGTCGATATCGGGCATCTCCACGCGTTCAGGGTTAAGGAAGCGCTCGAACATCAGGCCGTTCTTGATGGGGTCCAGGTCGGTGATGCCCATGGCGTACGTGCACAGCGAGCCCGCTGCCGAGCCACGGCCCGGGCCTACGCCGATGCCGTGCTCGCGCGCCCAGCGGATGTACTCCTGCACGATAAGGAAGTAAGCCGGGAAGCCCTGCTGGATGATGATGTCGGCCTCGTACTCGTACTGTTCCAGCACCGACTTCTCCTTGCCGGTGTTGTCGGCAAGCACCACGGTGCGCCATTCGGGGCCGTAGCGGTGTTCCAGGCCCTTCTCGCATTCCTCGCGGAAGAGCATTTCCTCGGTGTAGCCCTCGGGCAGCGGGAAGCGCGGCAGGATCTCGTCTCGCTCCAGCTCGACGTTGCACTTCTCGGCCAGCAGAACTGTTTCGTCGCACGCCTCGGGGAAGTCTTTCAGCGCGGTGCGCATCTCTTCCTCGGTCTTCATGTAGAACTGGTCGTTCGGGAACTTGAAGCGCTTTTCCTGGCTCATCGTGGCGTTCGTGCCGATGCAGAGCATGATGTCCTGCGCACGGGCGTCTTCCTGCGTCAGGTAGTGGAAGTCGTTGGTGGCGATGGTCTTCAGGCCCAGCTGCTTGGCGATCTGCGTGAGCTTGCAGTTCATCTCGTACTGGGTCATACCCGCATTGGTGGTAATGCCCTGGTCCTGCAGCTCGATGTAGAAATCGCCCGGCTCGTAGAGGGCGGCGAAGCGCTTGGCCCATTCCACGGCCTCGTCGAAGCTGCCGGCATCGATGCAGCGCGGGATAACGCCGGCGATGCACGCGCTGGTGGCGATCATGCCCTCGGCGTACTTTTCCAACATCTCGAACGTGGTGCGCGGGCGATAGTAGAAGTTGTCAACGTGGCTTTCGGAAACCAGCTTCAGCAGGTTGTGGTAGCCCGTGTTGTTCTTCGCCAGCAAGATCATGTGGTGGAGCTTCTGCTTCTGCTTCTTCAGCTCGCTGTCGGTGGTGAAGTACACCTCGCAGCCAAAGATGGGCTTCACCTTCTTGCCGGTTTCCTTTTCAACCTTGCGGCAGGCCTCGTCCAGCTCGGGGACGCCCGACATAACGCCGTGGTCGGTGATGGCGACGGCGGGCATGCCCAGGTCTGCGGCGCGTTTCACCATGTCGTAGATATGGGTTGCGCCGTCGAGCAGGGAATACTCAGTGTGGTTGTGCAAGTGTACAAACGCCATGTGCTCTCCTGTTTCTTTCCTGCTGCTTTGTTCTTCGCTGTCATTGTGCCACCCTGGCGGGCCTGTGCCGATGGTCAAACGGCAAGGAATGCAGGATAGACAAAAAGCGCCCGGTTTCCCAGGCGCCGAAAAGGTTCTGTGCGTTGGCCACTAGCGGTCGGACGGGTCCTTCGGGGCGGAGGCCATGTTCACATTGGGCGCCTGCGCCGCATTGCCCTGGCCGAAGCTCACCACGGGCGCGCCCGCGGCGGCAGCATTGGCATCGAAGCTTTCCTTCTTCTTGAAGCCGAACGGGCCGGCAACCAGCATGCCGGGGAACGTCTCGATGGCGTTGTTGAACTTCATCACCACATCGTTGTAGCTCTGGCGCATGTAGCTGATCTTGTCTTCCGTGGCCGTGATCTCGGACTGCAGCTGCTGGAAGTTCTGGTTCGCCTTCAGGTCGGGGTACGCCTCGGAAATGGCGAACAGGCTCTTCAGCGTGTCGGTGAGCACGTTGTCGGCCGCCATCTTCTGCTCGGGCGTGGCGGCATGGGCAACGGCGGAACGCGCCTCGGTCACCTTCTGCAGGGTGCCGCTTTCATGGGCGGCGTAGCCCTTCACGGTTTCCACCAGGTTGGGGATAAGGTCCAAGCGGCGCTGCAACTGAACGTCGATCTGTGCCCAGGCATTGTCCACGCGATTGCGCAGCTGGACCAGGTTGTTGTACAGCGCGATGACGATGATTGCCAGCACCACGATGATGGCAACGATGACGATTACGGTAACCATGGCTACTCCTGTCGTTGGGTTACGAGCTCAGTCTATACGGTTTCGACCACCGCAACGCCCAACGGTGAGAAAGACGTTACGCGGCACCACCATTCGTGCTTGTGGGCTTCCACGGAAGCGGCCGTTGCCGCCTCGTACGAATCGCACACCAGGCACACGGCCGAACCGCTGCCGCACACTACCGCATCGGTTACGCCAGCCTGGCCCTTGCCCCACTCCAAGATCTGGCCGACCTGGGGAGTGACAGTGCACGCCGCCTGCGTGAGGTTGTTCCACAACGCCAGCTGGGCGGAATCGGTTGCTTCGGCGAGCTGGGAAAGGTAGCTTGCTTCGGGCAGTTCGGGCGCCTCGTCGAAGGCAGCGTAGGCCTTCGCGGTGGAAACCCCTTCATCGGGGCGAACCAGCAGCACGAATCCCTTACGCGTTGCCAGCGAGCCTTCGTACACCTCGCCCTTGCCGGAAAGGCGCACGCAACCGCCATGCAGGAAGAACGCCACGTCGGCGCCTAGGCGGGAGGCAACGGCGAACACCCGCTGGTCCTTCGGGTCGATGCCCCACAGCGTGGCCGCGCCCAGAAGGGCTGCCGCCGCGTTGGAAGACCCGCCGCCAAGGCCGGCTTCCGCGGGGATCACCTTGTTCAACACCATTTCCACGGTTTCGTCTTCAGTGCGTCCCAGCTCAGCGGCCAGTTCGCGCACTGCACGGTAGGCGATGTTCTCTTCCGCGGAGATGTTCAGCGGGTCGATGGTGAACGAGGTCTCGCACTTCAGCACGATCTGCAGGCCCTCGCCCGAGCCCTCGTCGCTGAAGCGGCGCATGGAGAGCATGTCGTGCAGGGCCAGCGCGTGCATGACGGTGTTCACGCCATGGAAGCCGTCGTCGCGCTTTTCGCCTACCGCCAGCACCAGGTTCACCTTTGCCGGGGAGATGATCTTCACCATGTTCTTAGGGGGCAATCCCTCTATCTGCATATGCTTACCACCTTGGGTCAATCGTTTTCGGGAACCGCAGGCAGGGTTTCGCCCGCCTGCTGGGAAAGCGCAGCCTTGCGCGCCTTGTTCCGCTTTCGTTTTTCCTTGAAGAAGCGCCTGAGGATTTCGGCGCAGTCGTCTTCGCACACACCCGATGTTACCGCGAACGTGTGGTTCAAGCGACTGTCGGCGTTCACCTGGTAAAGCGACCCCAACGCGCCGGCTTTGGGGTCGTGCGCGCCGAACACGCAGCGGTCGATGCGCGCCTGGTGCATAAGGCCGGCGCACATGATGCACGGCTCCAGCGTTACGTACACCGTGCAACCCGAAAGGCGCCAAACGCCCAGTTCGCGCGAGGCCTGTTTCATGGCCAAGAACTCGGCGTGACCTGCCGGGTCGGCATCGGTTTCGCGGCGGTTGCACGCCTGGGCAACAATCTTGCCATCGTGCACCACCACAGCGCCGATGGGAACCTCGTCCAATTCGGCTGCCTTGCCGGCCTGCTCAAGCGCCAGCTGCATGAACCGGATATCCTGCTCTTCCGCGCTGTCGCGCTCCATCGGTCACCACCAAACTATGCTATCCTTAGCCCTGCACATTCGGAGGAATGGCAGAGTGGTTGAATGCGGCGGTCTTGAAAACCGTTGTGCCGCAAGGCACCGTGGGTTCAAATCCTACTTCCTCCGCCACATCTCCCAAGCCCGTTCGCGAACGGGCTTTTTCATTCTAAACGCTCCCACGCGGCCAACCGCCTCGCAGGCAGCGGGCTATTCCCCGAAGAAGGTTTCCGTTACGTAGTCGACGGGCAGGCTG